>PKTY01000338.1 GCA_002869725.1 Desulfuromonas sp.
AGCAGTGACTTCGGCATCAACAATATCACCATTTATGGCAACGAGTTTAATGCCGGTGTCGATCAGGCCATTACTTATAACTTTTCAGCAACCGACAGTGATCTCGATCCGGCAAGCGGCTCCTTCGATGTCACATTTGATTCGGCAGACCCACCAGCCACTCTGAGCTCAACGGCCGACCCAGAGTCTCTTGCCAACCTGTTGGTTGATGAGGGTGAATCATTCTCGTTCAGTGCCAACAGCAGTGATGCCAGCATCAGCGATTTCAACGTCCAGACCGATACCTTGCGACTTGCCGATGTTTTAGACGGTAATGGCGATGACATGCTGGACAGCACAGACATCAGCGTGGCCGTTCGTGGAGCAGATGTCACCCTGTCGATGACCGGCATGAATGGAGAAACAACTCTGACTCTTGAGGGGATCAATGCTGACCACAGCTTCAAAGGAGCTGACAGCCTTGATGATCTGATCGTCGGCGGACTTCAGGTTGACTTCAACCCTGACACCTACGCCAGCTGATCTAATCTGGTCTTCAACGAAGGAAAGGGCGGCCCAAAAGCCGCCCTTTCCTTGTTTGCCAATTACAGATTCAGTTCGCAGAGCTTACTGCTCCACCTCAACTCGATAGGTCAAACGCTCCTCCCCCTTGGCCGGAACTTCGATCTTCCACAGCGCGGTGTCAGCAGCGACTTTGCGATGGGGGTGACTCTCGGAAAGCATGTGCCAGTCCCCCGGGACCGGTTCGACCACTGTAACGGTAATCGCTTCATCCTTGGCGTTTTTGATCAGAACTTCATAAGCACTTTCAAACCGGTAGTCGTAACGGCTGGTGCCGCCAAGCTTGCGAAAATCTGTCTGCTTGCGATTGGCGGTCACATCAAAGGCATCGCCCAGTTTGAGGCGGATGGTCTCGTTCTCAGGAGTATGATCGATGCTGTCCTCGCCGATAAACTGAGGTCGCCCCTGGCTGTCCTGCTTGTAAACCCGCACAACCCCCTTCGGCAATGGCAGCCCGAGCCCCTCTTGCTTGCGATTGGCAAACTCAATGAACACTCCAACCTTCAGCTTTTCACCGAGATCACCATACTGGCTCCGATAATAATGGGGGCTCCCCTGCAGGCGAAACTCCTTGCTGACAGCCACAGCGGAAGCGCCGAGCAAGGCAATCTGTTTGGTCTGGTTGTCGGCGACCGTAGTCGGCCTTGGCAGAGTATAGAGGTGGTATTCGAACAGGCTTTCCTGCTGCATCTTCGGTGCCGCGGCCATAACCATGGCGGTGTCCGCCATCATCTCACGCCGCAGGGCAACATCTTCCCGCACCCGGTTGACATCTCCGGCGACCAGCTGCAGCAGAGCATTACGGTAGCTGGTACCGCTGCGGTTGGTCAGGGTCACCCATCCTGAAAGGTCGAGCAGCCGATCGCTGGCATCCAGCTCGACCACATAGTCCGCCCGCCAGCTCAACCCTCCGGTAAGATAACTGAGTTCGATCTGCCGCTGACCGGCTTGAAGACTCTCCAGATCGATGACCAGGGTCGGCCGGTCGCGCAAATTGGCCGGCACATCGGGATAAATTAAGCGGCCGGGAATGCCGGTTTCAATCCGGTCACCGACTTGCAGCACCACACCGTCATTGGCAGCCAGAACCCTTGCCGATTCGTAGCGCTCCTCACCGCTTTGCGGGTGGATACGGACCAGCCGGACATCCTTGCCGACATACTTTTCAAGCAGTTTATGAGGAGTCAACAGGTCGAAATCGAAATTCTGTTCCAGGATATTCAACGACCCCGGTTTATCGACGCTGCGCAGCAGTGCAGTCTCCGGACGGATGCGGGCACTGACCTCGCGCAGGGCCAGAGCAACCGACCCCTGCCCCAATTCAACCTGACGCAGATCGCGCACCAGCGCCAGGTTCTCATTGTAGATCGTCACCGCAACTTGCTGCTGGTCAGCCAGGTCGCTGACGATTTCCCCCGCGTGAGCAGCGAACGATATCTGAATCAACGGCATAGCGACAAACAACAGGAGATAAAACCCTTTTCCCATAGCGACCTCCCTTTTCTGAGATATGGTGACAGGGCCGTGCCATCCGGCAGATCAGGCAGGCTCCAGACCGGCAAATTTGACCAGCAGCTTTTTGGGCCCGACGCGGTGGAAGTAGACGATCACCTTCTGGTTGTCACCACTCCCTTCGAGACGACGGACCGTCCCAACGCCGAACTTGACATGGCGCACGGCAAGGCCGATGCGCAATCCCTGCTCGGCATCCGGAACCAGCCGCACCTCCTCCTTGAAAGGGAGTTCGTCGTCATCACCCAAAACCTCTGCCTGGTCGAACAATGAGGCCAGATTATGGCTGGCCGGACGATGCAGGCCGGCGGGCTCTGGCCGGTCAATCAGTTCACTGGGGATTTCGGCCAGAAAACGACTCGGCGGATTGAACTGGTAGTCACCATAAATTCGGCGCCGCCGGGCGTGAGTCAAATGGAGCTTCTCCATGGCCCGGGTCATACCCACATAGCAGAGCCGCCGCTCCTCTTCGAGATCCTCATCACCATCGGTGGTGCGGCTGTGGGGAAAAAGTCCCTCCTCCATGCCGACCATTAACACGATAGGAAATTCGAGCCCCTTGGCCGCATGCAGAGTCATCAGGGTGACCCGGTCGAGGCTCCCATCGTAAGAATCAAGATCGGTCATCAAGGCGACCTGCTCCAGGTAATCGACCAAAGACCCTTCGCTGGCCAGGTGCTCTTCCATACCAGCCAGCAGCTGCTCAAGATTTTCCAAACGGCTGCGGCTCTCCTCGCTGCGCTCTTCGCGCAGCTGCGGCCCGTAGCCGGTCTCCTCAATGATTGCAGCGGTCAGTTCCGGGTAGGAGGTTGTCGCCGAGCGGTTCACAAACGCCTCCATCAGCTCGACAAACGCCATGACCTTTTTGGCGATCGCCCCCTTGAGAACACCGCGCTCGACGGCCAACCGACAGGCGGGCAGAAAACCTCCCGCTTCGGCTTCATATTGGGCGATCCTGCCGACGGTCACATGACCGATGCCGCGTGGCGGAACATTGACGATGCGCCGAGCCGACACCGAATCCGCCGGGTTCTCCAGCAGACGCAGATAGGCCAGGACATCCTTGATCTCCATGCGAGCGTAGAACTTCATCCCTCCAAACATCACATAAGGGAGACGCTGATGGCGAAGGGCCTCTTCGATACCCCGCGACTGGGCATTGGTCCGGTAGAACACCGCAATATCACGCAGACGTCGGCCACCACGCTGGTAGCGAGCAATTTCACCCGCCAGGTAACGGGCTTCATCCTGGTCGTCCGGTAGCGCTTCGAGGCTGACCGCTTCACCGGCAGGGTTGTCGGTCCACAAGGTCTTGGCCTTGCGTCCGGCATTACAGGCGACCACCGCCCCGGCCGCCTTGAGGATGGTCGAAGTCGAGCGGTAGTTCTGCTCGAGCCGAATGGTGGTGCACCCGGGATAGTCTCTCTCGAAGCCAAGGATATTGCCGATTTCGGCCCCGCGCCAGCGGTAGATCGACTGGTCGTCATCGCCAACAACGCAGAGGTTCCCCTGTCCCGAAGCCAGCAGATGAACCAATCGATACTGGATCTGGTTGGTGTCCTGAAACTCGTCGACGAGAATGTGGCAAAAACGCTTACGATATTTGTCGAGAATCTGCGGGTGATCTTCGAACAGGCGCAGGGTCAAAAGGAGCAGATCGCCAAAATCGAGGGCATTGGAGCTTTTGAGGCTCTCCTGGTAAAGGGCATAGATGCTGGCGATCTGCTCTCCCCGCAAGTCATCCTCGGGGTAATCCTCAGGGAACAACCCCTGATTTTTGGCGCGATCGATGGCCGCGGCAACCACTTTGGGTTTGAGAGTCTTCTCGTCAACTCCAAGCTCTTTGAGCAGAGACTTGAGCAGCCGCTCTTGATCCTGATCATCGTAGATGGTGAAATTCCTGGTAAACCCGAGGGCTTCAATTTCCTGACGAAGAATGCGCACGCAACTGGAATGGAAGGTCCTGACCCAGAGATCGGCCCCCTCGCCGAGCAGTTGAACAAGCCGTTCCCGCATCTCTTCGGCGGCCTTATTGGTAAATGTGACCGCCATGATCTGCCAAGGGGGAACCCGGCGCTCCTCGATCAGCCAGGCAATCCGGTGGGTCAGAGCCCGGGTCTTGCCGGAACCGGCGCCAGCCAACAGCAACAGAGGCCCTTCACCATGCTGCACGGCAGCCTGCTGAGCGGGATTGAGCTGGGCAAGAAGCCTATGCATGCTCGTGCTCCTCGAGACTTCGACTCATCAGGGCCCGGTTGTAGGCTGAAACGATATCACGCCGCGAAATGATGCCGACCAGCCTGCGATGGGTCTCGCGATCGACCACCGGCAACTGTTCGATGTTACGGTAACCGATCTTGCGCATGGCCATATCCAGGTCTTCATCAGCGTGGGCGGTAATCACATCAGTGGTCGCCAACTCCTTGACCACCACCAGGTCCATCAGGTCGCGCTCAAAGACCACCCCCATGAAGTCCTGCACCGAAATGATTCCGGTCAACTCATTGCTGCTATTTACCAGAGGGAAGTTTGTGTGCTGGGTCTTCTCGATGAACCGGGCGAACTGGCCAAGAGTCATGTGCTCCGGAACGGTTTGAACCTTAGCCACCATCACGTCCCCGACCTTGATCGATTTCATGATGTTGCGCTCTTTACCGGCCTCAAGGTCGATGCCGGCCCGCGACAGTTCGACCGTCTCCAGGCTATCTTTTTTAAAATGACGGGCCACGGCCGTGCCGATGACACAGGTCAGCATGATCGGCACAATAACCTCGTAACTGTCGGTGATTTCGAACAGCAGGAAAATGGCGGTCATTGGCGCGTGGGTCGCCGCCGACAGGAAAGCCCCCATTCCAACCAGGGCATAGGCCCCCGGCGAGATTTGCAACCTCGGAAACAGCAGCAGCGCAAAGTGACCAAAGGCCCCCCCGGTAACCGCTCCGAGATAGAGGCAAGGGGCAAACAGTCCTCCCGGCAGGCCCGAACCGAGTGTGATCGAGGTGGCAACCGCCTTGATCAGCACCAGGGCCGCGAGCAGGTACCAGGTCTGGCTGCCGAGTAAGACCTCCTCGATAAAATCGTAACCGTTGCCAAAAACCTGCGGGAAGACAACCCCGATCATACCGACCATCAGTCCACCCAGCAGCGGCTTGGCCAACTTCGGCATCTCCAGTGCGGCAAAACGGTCCTTGATGCGATAATGGGCATCGATAAACAGTGATGCGAGCAGGCCGATCAGCAGACCAAGCAGTAGATAGAGCCCCAGTTCCCAATAGCTGTGGACCACATAGGCAGGGGCATGGATCTCCGGGGTGTTGCCGAGCAGCGCCCTGGAGACGACCGTGGCCATGCCGCTGGCCACGACGATCGAAGTGAAACTGGAGAGCTCAAAAGAGGCAAGCAGCACGATCTCCTGGGCGAAAAAGACTCCGGCAATCGGTGCGTTGAACGTGGCCGCAACCCCGGCGGCAGCACCACAAGCGACCAGCACCTTGAGCCGGTCGCCGCTCATTTTGAACAGCTGACCGAACTGCGAGCCGATGGCGCCACCGATCATGGCAATCGGCCCCTCCTGCCCTGCCGAACCACCGGTCCCAATGGTAATGGCCGCCCCGAATCCCCTGGTGAAAATAGGCCGCAGCCGCAACTTCGCTCCACGCAGGTTGACCCGCTCCAGAAAGGCCGAGAATCCCCCTTTGAGATCGTCGCCAAACCAACGCCACAGCGGGTAGACCAGAACCCCGCCGATCACCGGCAGGAACATGGTCGCAAGACGTTGGACAGACCATTCGTCAAGAGAGTAGTGGAGAAGCTCTTCGCTCTGGACGAAAACTCCCCAGTGAATGAATTCAATCGTCTTGCGAAAGGCATAATTGCCGAGACCACCCAGCAAGCCGATGATCACCGCGAGGATGAGCAAGAAGGTGTTTTCACTCATCGTCAAGTGGCTTAGCAGACGAGCCAGCAGACGGCGGAGGAGTTCTAGGAAGCGATTGTTTGCCAGATTAAACGCCATTGATCTGCTACAGGAGGAGGAAAAAGGGTCTGTATCATAGAACGCCCAGAAACTCGCTGCAACTCGAATTGAATACTGTCATTCGATTCTCGCCAGGTCATTGTTCCAGACACAACCGACTTCTTCTTGCTGGAGATTTTCAGGGCAATCTTGATTTTTGCCAGTCGCTTTCACTATAGTGAACCGGTGGCAGGAAACAACTTTTATTTTTATTTTTCAATGGTATCTTCGAAAGACCTTCTTTGCACGAACTCAGTCTAACCCAGAGCCTGATCGAAATCGCCGAGGAACATGCCCGGCGCGAAGGGGCCGAAACGATTGTCTCGCTGACCCTTGAAATCGGCGCCTTGTCCGGAGTGATCCGCGAGGCGGTTGAATTCGCGTTCGAAGCCTGCAGTCGTGGCACCCTGGCCGAAGGGGCAACCCTCGATATCATCGATGTCCCCGCTCTGGGCCACTGCACTGACTGTGACCAGCAATGCGCAATGCAGAGCCTGGTCGACACCTGTCCCCATTGCGGAGCCTTCGCGGTCGAGATCATGCAGGGGCAGGAGATGACGCTGACCGAAATGGAGATCGATTGACATGTGCATCAACTGTGGCTGCGACACCACCGGCCAGCCTTCCCTCCACTCCCATGACCATAGCCACGGCGGCGACTCGACGCTTCGCACCCTACGCATTGAAGAAGATCTCCTGGCCAAGAACAACCGGCTGGCCGCGACCAACCGCAACCGGTTCCAAGAGTACCGGCTGCTGGTACTCAACCTGGTCAGTTCGCCAGGCTCCGGCAAGACCTCGATTCTTGAACGAACCCTCAGCGAATGCCGTGACCGCTTCAGCTTTGCCGTGATTGAGGGAGATCAGCAGACAGCCAACGACGCCGAGCGCATCGCCGCCACCGGAGTTCCGGTCCGGCAGATCAACACCGGAAGCGGCTGCCATCTCGATGCCCATATGATCGGACACGGTGTTGAGGAGTTCGACCTCCAGGCGACCGACATTTTGATGATCGAAAATGTCGGCAATTTGGTCTGCCCGGCTTCATTCGACCTCGGGGAAGATCACAAGGTGGCAGTCCTCTCCGTCACCGAAGGGGAGGACAAGCCCCTCAAGTACCCTCAGATGTTCCAGGCCGCCGACCTGCTGCTGATCAACAAGGTCGACCTGCTCCCCTACCTGAATTTCGACCTGGAACAGTGCAAAGCCTTTGCCCGCCAGGTCAATCCACAGATCGAGATCGTCGAACTGTCTTGCCAGAATGGCAGCGGCATGTCGCAATGGTACGACTGGCTGGCCTGCGCCCTTGGCCGCAAGCGTGAGTGAGAAGGTTGCACAGAGCGCATGGGCCCTTGCTGTACTCCCCTTTCGCCTTCTAAGGATCATTACTATGTGTCTCGGAATCCCCATGCGTGTTGAAGCCGTTAACGGTGATGTCGCAACCTGTGCAATCGATGGAGTCGAACGGGAAGCGAGCCTGATGATGCTCGACGAGGTGGAGGTTGGTGATTACGTTCTGATCCACGCCGGCTTTGCCATCGAGAAAATCGACGAGAACGAGGCTCAACTCACCCTAAAAACACTCCGTGAAGCCCTCGACCAGGGCCTGCTCCCGGAATGAAGTATCAGTCTGAATTTCGCGACCCGGACTTGGCCAAACTGCAGTTACAGGCCATCCACAGCGCCGCCGCGGGACTAAACCGCACCATCACCCTGATGGAAGTCTGCGGCACCCACACCATGGCGATCTATCAGCATGGCATCCGCGCCCTGCTCCCGCCCCAGATTCGTCTGATTTCCGGCCCCGGCTGCCCGGTCTGTGTGACGCCGGTCGGTTATATCGACCACGCCGTCGCCTTAGCCCGGCGTCCCGCCACCATGATCGCCACATTCGGCGACATGGTGCGCGTTCCCGGGTCGTCTTCCAGCCTGATCCTTGAGCAGGCGCGCGGAGCAACCATCAAAATTGTCTACTCCCCCCTCGATGCCATCGCGCTGGCCGAACATCATCGCGACAGCGAGGTGGTGTTTCTCGGAGTCGGCTTCGAAACCACGGCGCCGACCGTCGCCGGCTCGATCCTTGCCGCAGCTCAAAAAAATATCCGCAATTTTTCAGTGCTCTGCTCCCACAAAACCATGCCCGGTCCCATGGCAGCCCTCGCCAGCGACCCGGAACTGAAGGTCGATGGCTACCTCTGCCCCGCTCACGTCTCGGCAATTATCGGAGCCAGGGCTTATCAACCACTGGTCGACGCCTTCCGGGTTCCCTGCGTGATCACCGGCTTTGAACCTCTTGATGTGCTACAGGGAGTCCTGATGCTGACCCGCCAGGTCCTCAGTGGTCACCCTCAGGTCGAAATCCAGTATCGGCGGGTGGTCAAGGATGAAGGGAATCGCAAAGCACAGTCCCTGCTCAACCAGGTTTTTCAACCGTGCGATGCACGTTGGCGCGGGATCGGCGACATCCCCGGCAGTGGACTGCTCCTGCGCCCCGAATATGCTTGGTTCGATGCCGCACAGCGTCTTCCTGTCGAAATCGAGCCGGCGATTGAGCCCCGGGGCTGCCTGTGCGGTGAGATTCTCAAGGGGAAGGTCATGCCAGGAGACTGCCCGCTGTTCGCCAAGGCCTGTACCCCGGAATCTCCGGTCGGGGCCTGCATGGTCTCCAGCGAGGGGACCTGCGCCGCCGAGTACAAGTACGGCATCTAGTCTCCGAACCGAGTCTTTTTGCGACGTTTCATTTTCTCCCTGGAGTCTCCATGAACTCTGATCTCATCCTGCTGGGCCACGGCAGTGGCGGCACCCTCAGCCATCAACTCCTCGACGAACTGATCGTTCCAACCTTATCCGGCATCAGCCCTGGAGCACAGAACGACTCTGCCGTGCTCGACCTGCCGGGTCCGCGGCTGGCCTACACCACCGACTCCTACGTAGTCGATCCGATCTTCTTCCCGGGCGGCAATATCGGTGATCTGGCGATTCACGGCACAATCAACGACCTGGCGATGGTCGGAGCCCGACCCTTGGCGATCAGTGTCGGCCTGATTATCGAAGAGGGTCTGGCGATCAACGACTTAAAGACGATCCTGCTGAGCATGCGTCATGCCGCTGACCGGGCAGGTGTTGCGATCGTCACCGGCGACACCAAGGTGGTCCCCCGTGGCAAAGCCGACCAGCTGTTCATCAATACCTCGGGGATCGGCTCGCTCGACCCGTCGGTCCGCATCTCCGGAAGCGCTGCCTGTGCCGGCGACAAGGTGTTGATCAACGGAACAATCGGCGATCATGGCATGGCGGTCCTGTCGCGAAGGGAAGGGCTCGAACTCGCAACTTCGATCTGTTCGGACAGCGCCCCCCTTTACGACCTGGTCGCGGCTCTGCTCGCCGAGCTCGGCTCGGACCTGCACGTTCTGCGGGACCCGACCCGTGGCGGCGTCGCCACGACCCTTAAAGAGATCGCTCGCCAATCCGCAATTGAAGTCACTCTCGACGAGGCCAGCCTGCCGATCGACCCGGCGGTCGCCGGTGTCTGCTCTCTCCTTGGCTTTGATCCGCTCTATGTCGCCAACGAGGGGAAATTCCTGGCAATTGTAGCTCCCGAGGCGACGGATCGGGCCCTTGCTGCTCTGCGCTCACATCCTCTGGGGCGAAAGGCTGCAGTCATCGGCGAGGTGAGCGAAGCCAATCCGGGAAAGGTCCGCATGAGGACCTCGATTGGTGGTCTGCGTGCCATTGAAATGCTCAGTGGGGAGCAACTGCCCAGAATTTGCTGACCTCCGACCAGATCTTGGTGTCGCCCTTTAGTATTAATTTAGTCTTGTCCGGAAGCGCTTTTGTGAACTAGTATCGTTCGAGGAAAATTCAACCTTCAGGGAGAACCGTGGATGGAACGAGCGCGCTTTGTCACGCACAAGGGGAAACAGATCTTCGTGCTCGACTGCCAAGAGATTGAAACAGCGGAGTTGCTGTCGCTGATCGACGAATGCGCCCGTAATGTTCGTGTACAGCCTGAAAACTCCGTCCTGACTCTGACCATTGCCGGCGGAACGACCTTCGACTCGGAAACCGTCAGTAAGCTCAAGGAGCTGACCAAAGGAAATGCTCCCCACGTCAAGGCAGCGGCAGTCGTCGGCATCACCGGGCTCTACAAGGTGATCCTCAGTGCCGTTTCCATGTTCAGCCGGCGGCGTTTCTATATGTTTGACACCCTCGAGGAAGCCAAGGATTTCCTCGCCAACTACTGATCCTGCCACCAACCAGCCGCCTTCCCTCAGCGCACGCTGTATCCCCGCCCTTCAAGGCACGATTCGGTCGCCCGATTGTAATCGAGGCGCCGGTTGATGTTCTGCTCTCTGGGAACGTTTCCTCCTGGACGGGTTGGATCGAACCCGGTCTGATTAACCGCCCAGAGGTGACACTCGTAGCGATCCAACGCCTGCTGCTCTTCATCCTGACCGAGCTTCGGATAGACAAACAGTGGCTCAACCAACTCCTGTTGTTGCTCAGCACTTCCCTCTACTGGCGAATCGGTCACCACATACCCAAAGTCCCTGGGACTCCAGGTGTAGTAAACCCCACCCGCATAGTAATACGGAACGGTACCGACCCATACCGTGGTGTAGGCGCGCGGCAGAACTGGAACCACAACACCGGCAGGTGGCAGAATCACCGAGAAGCGCAGACCACTGGAGCGGTACCAGATGCCGTCCGCAAAGAAATAAGGGGTTCTGTGATGCTTGATGCGATGGACCCTCTTCGGCAGACTCGGCACGATATGCCCAGGACGCGGGTAATAGTGGTTGTGGTGATGACGACGATCCAGAATCAGCTCCTTGCCGGGGGGGGCTAATCTGTCCCGATCGTGCTCTCGGTCTCTATCGCGATCTGCCCAGGCGCAGGTGCCAGCCAATGTCACCAGGAGTCCCGCGATAAGCGTGCACCCGAAAAGTTCCCTGATATTCATAGTCCAGTCATCTCCTTGGCAACAGCCGTCACCTAGCGCACACTGTAACCCCGCCCTTCGAGACAGGCACTCATCGCCCGCCTGTACAAACGTGCCCGATGATCGATCTCAGCATACCTTAAACGGTCAATGTGGCCACTTTCAGCCAGGACCCTTTCGTAGCGTGTTGCCTCCAGGGCAGACCCGAATGCAGCTCCAGCAATAGCTCCGAAAAGCGCCCCTTCGCCACTGCTGTGCGGCGCGCCGATGATTGCTCCGAGGGCCGCTCCTGTGATGGCACCGGCCAGCGTCTCTTCACCGCCAGGCGGCTGGGCAACGACCTCAATGCGCTGGTGGGGAGCCAGACTAGGGAGGCTGGGGTCGAATCCGGTCTGCCGGCGAGCCCAGAGATAACATTCAAAGCGATCACGATCCTGCTGCGCAGCGCTCTGCCCACGCAACGGGTAAAAATATATCTCGGTATCAACCGGACCGGGTCGGGCGCTGTCCTGTGAGACTCTGTAGTCGTGGGTCGGGGTACAAGCAGTGAAAATCAGCAGCACAATAAGCCCGCAGAAAACCTTGCTCGAACAGTTCATATCACCCTCTCAGGATATCGGTTGTGCCCCCA
This sequence comes from Desulfuromonas sp., assembly GCA_002869725.1. GTDB lineage: Bacteria > Desulfobacterota > Desulfuromonadia > Desulfuromonadales > BM103 > BM103. Next base: position 11,662 of record PKTY01000338.1, read on the forward strand.
TCTGCTCACCAAAACGGATTGACATGGCTTCCTTTACATTTCTACCGGTAATTATAGAACAGCTGCAGTCATTCTGCAGGAATTCCATCGAAATTCTGCAACAGTCGCCCACCTCGACAGAGGCCGCGGGGGACCACTTCCAGAGATGATATGCCGGACGCTGCACATATCAACCGGTAAATCATCGCCTCCAGCACACCTTGTTACCACTCGATAATTACCCGTTATCATTATTTTTTTTGACTCGTAATTTTTCTGTTGACAAGGTCTGAGCACAAGCGTATATCGGCAATAAATTGACTGGCGTTCAGGGGCCGGGACCCAAAGACCTGCCCGCTGAAAAAGTTGACCCCTTGAACCAGCCGCAAGCCGCAAGGCTAACCGGCCCTGAAGACGCCGTCGCCCCTTCCCCTCGGAAGGTTATTCTTACGCAGCTGGATATTTCAGGGGTTAACACATGCATATCGCACTCTCCTTCAATCTGAGGGAGGATGCGGCCGGTTCTATAGAAGAGCCGACCGACCCTCCGTCGGAACCTCCCGACCCACCGGCCGAAGACCTTTACGCCGAATGGGATGACATCCACACCATCCATGCCGTCAAAGCGGCTCTCGAAACGCGCCACCAGGTCACCCTGATCGAGGCCAACCTGGATGCCTTCGAACGCTACCGACAACTGCGCCCGGAGCTGGTGTTCAACATGGCCGAAGGTCTGTTCGGGGCCAGCCGTGAAGCTCAGATACCGGCGCTGCTGGAGATGCTTGGCATCCCCTACACCGGCAGCGACCCTCTGACCCTCGGCCTCTGCCTCGACAAACGGCGCACCAAGGAGATTCTCGCCCATCAAGGGATTGCCACCCCCCGGTATACGGTTGCCAGTTCCATGTCCGAACTCCCCGCAGAGCTCGACTTCCCGCTGATCGTTAAACCATCTCTGGAAGGATCCAGCAAGGGAGTGACCGACAAGGCTCTGGTGCGCAACCGGAGGGAATTGGTGCGTCAGTTGGAGTGGGTTTTAGAGACCTATCGCCAGCCCGCCCTGGTCGAGGAGTTCCTCCCCGGACGCGAGTTTACCATCGCGCTGCTCGGCAACGGCCATCACCTGCGGGTTTTGCCGATTGTTGAAATCAACTTCGACACCCTGCCCAAAGGCGTCCAACCGATCTACTCCTTTGAAGCCAAATGGCTCTGGGACCACGAGCAAGACCCGCTACAGATTTTCACCTGCCCGGCACCACTCGAACCTTTGCTGCAGCTACAGATTGAAGAACTGTGCAAGGCGGCTTTCACGGCCCTCGGCTGTCGCGACTGGTGCCGCATCGACGTGCGCCTCGATGGCAAGGGGCACCCGCAGATCATCGAACTCAACCCTCTCCCCGGGATTCTGCCCCGCCCGGAGCAGAACAGCTGCTTCCCGAAAGCAGCCAGGGCTGCCGGGCTCTCCTACCAGGAGATGATCCTGGCTGTTGTCGATGCCGCCTGCGCGAGGCTTGATCTGCCTGAAGGGGTGCTCCATGAACGTTGCGGTCTGTTTTAACCTCGTTCCTGCCCAGACCAACCGCGGCGAAACCGTCGATCGCATTGCCGAGCAAGGGGCCGAGCAGCAGGCTCATGCGGTCGCCACTGCGCTGCAGACTCTTGGCCACACGGCGAGACTGGTCCCCCTCGGTCAAGACATCGTCCAATTCACGTCAGAACTGCGCCAAGAGCAACCGGACCTGGTTTTCAATCTCTGCGAAGCCTTCTGGGGAGACAGCCGCAAGGAGATGCATGTCGCCGCGCTTTTCGACCTGCTCGACCTGGCCTACACCGGCGCTCCACCCCTCGCCCTCGGACTCACCCAGGACAAAGCCCGCACCAAGGACCTGCTGGCCAAGCATCAGCTGCCAACCCCCAAATACACCCTGGTTAAACTCGGCGAACAGTATAGCCGCGTCAAGGAGATGAGTTATCCGCTGATTGTCAAGCCTCGCTGGGAAGATGCTTCTCAGGGGATCACCGACGAAAGCGTGGTTGAACATGAGAAAGCCCTGCAGCAACGGATCGATTACGTCCACCGCACCTACCGTCAGGGGGCTCTGGTCGAGGAATTTATCGACGGCCGGGAGATCAATATCGCAATCATCGGCAACGGACCTCATGAACTGCTGCCGCTTTCGGAGATCAGGTTCCACCCGGACCTGGCCAGGCCGATCGTGAGCTTCGAAAGCAAGTGGCTGGAGCAGTCGAGACAATACCGTCTCACCGAGCCGGTCTGCCCGGCGCCCCTCAAAATGCGCACCGAAATGCTGCTGCGTGACATCGCCCTGCGCGCCTACAAACTGCTCGAGTGCCGCGACTACGCGCGGATCGATTTTCGACTGCGCGACGGCAATCCCTATATCCTAGAAGTCAACGCCAACCCCGACATCAGTCCCGATGCCGGCTTGGCCCGCAGCGCCAGAGAGGCCAAGCTCAGCTATCCGCAGCTGATCGGTCGTATTCTGGCTCTGGCCAGTAAGCGCCACAACTGAACCACACAACAGTCAAGGACCATCAACCATGCGTACGCTTAGAGAAGATGACATTCCCCTGCTCGAAGAAATTCTGGTGGCAACCGGTGCCTTTACCGATGACGAAGTCAAGATTGCCATCGAGCTTCTGGAGACGGTCCTCAGCGACCCGCACCAGCAGGATTATCAGGTAACTGTCGCTGAAATCGGGGACCGGATCGCCGGCTATGTGCTGTTCGGACCTGTCCCCCTGACCGAGGGGAATTATGATCTCTATTGGATTGCCGTCGATCCCGCAAATCAGGGGGGCGGCATCGGTCGGCAACTGATGAGACATGTCGAAGATCAGGTCCGCAAGCGCGGTGCTCGACTGCTCTGCCTTGAGACCTCTTCCCAGGGGGGCTACCTGCGGACCCGCAAATTTTACGAGCAGGCCGGCTATGTCGAGGAATCGTGTCTCCGCGATTTCTACAAGCCCGGCGACGACCGCCTGACCTACGTAAAACGCTTCTGACGCACAGCAGAGAGGGCAACGATGGAAACCTGGCAGAAAATGCTGCAACGAAGCATCACCAAACCGGCGGATCTAACGCGCAAATACGGGATCGACCCTCAGCCTCTCGAAAAGGTGGCCGAGCTTTACCCGATGCGGGTCAACCCCTACTACCTGAGCCTGATCAGGTCGGTCGATGACCCGATCTGGCGCCAGGCGGTCCCGTCCGTCAATGAACTGACAGATTCGGTCTGTCCGGCTGACCCCCTGGACGAGGAGAACCAAAGCCCGGTGACGAACCTGGTACACCGCTATCCGGACCGCGCCCTGTTTTTGGTCTGCGCGCAATGCGCCATGTACTGCCGCTTCTGTACCCGCAAACGCAAAGTCGGCGGTGAACAGATGCAGGTCAATCGCGAGACCATCGAACAGGGGCTTGACTATTTGCGCGGGCACTCGGAGATCCGCGACGTGATCGTCTCCGGGGGCGATCCGTTGTTGTTGACCGACGAGAAAATCGACTGGATCCTCGGCGAGTTACGCTCCATCAGACACATCGAGATTATCCGCATCGGCAGCCGCATTCCGGTCGTCCTGCCACAACGGATCACTCCAGGGCTGATCCGGGTGCTGCGCAAGTACCAGCCGCTCTACCTGAACACCCACTTCAACCATCCGGACGAAATCACCACATCTTCAGCCAAGGCCTGTACCCGTCTCGCCGACGCCGGAATCCCTCTGGGCAACCAGACCGTGCTGTTACGCGGAGTGAACGACGACCCGGAGGTGATGAAGAGGCTGATGCAGAGACTCCTCACCATTCGCGTTCGTCCCTACTACCTTTACCAGGCCGACATGGTCCAGGGGACCGACCACTTTCGCACTAGCGTCGAAGAAGGGATCGAAATCATTCGTGCCCTGCGCGGCCACACCTCTGGGCTCGGCGTTCCCGCTTACGTGATCGACGCCCCTGGCGGGGGAGGAAAGATCCCGGTGCTCCCCGACTACCTGCAAAGTCTGGGCGACGAGGTCGTACTCAAAAACTACCGTGGCGATACCTACCGGTACGTTAATGTCAATCAGCAGCAGCCCGAACAGGAGCCTCTGAGAGTGGTAAATTGTAAGGTCTCTTCGGGGGGGGCCTGACCAGACAGTCGATCGATTACCCACAGTCGTCGGATCAGCGAGTACGGCGCGGACGAGTGGCCAATACGAACTCGCTCTTCTGGCCATGAGCTCCTGGGAAACAGAGGTCTCAGTGTCTGAGCAAGGCTCTGCGCTGCCGATAGAGGTATCCCATTTCGCAAAACTCGGCACCGAGCAGTAGCATGATGGCCACAGCAATCCCAGGAATCGGCAAGGGGAAAGAGACAATCAGCGGCCAACTGGCAATAATCAGCAGCGCCTTGTAGAAGGTTGAGCGCCCGAGGCGCCCGGTGAGGTGGGCACCGGAAAACCAGCCGCGCAGCAGATTGGCAGCCCCGTAGAGGAGAGGGAACAGGGCGCAGGCGGTCAGCGGCCAGGCGAGGTAGGTGCGCATCGCGTCATCAAGCCCCATGATAGTGCCGAGCACCGGCTGGTTGAGGGGCCAAGCGATCAGCAGCATGACCAGAGCCATTGCGCAGCTGACCCAGACCAGAAACACCATCAACGGCCGGTTGTCACTCTCCTGCTGAACCAGGGTCAGATAGGCCTGCTGCAGGTTGCGCATCGGCCCGGCCAGCAAGAACAGAAATCCCCGCATGATTCCGAAAGCGGCCAGCGCCAGGGTGCCATCGGGCAGCCTGCTGATAATGGCGTTGATCAATAGCGGCACGGTCTGCTGCAACCCAGATGAGTAGGCCAGGGGCAGCCCGTAACCGAGGATATCGCGCAAGGTACGGCCATCATCCTCTTCGGCGGGGAGCTTGACCCGCCAGGCAAACCAGCCGACAACCAGGGTTTCCGTAGCCACACAGCCGAGCAGGGCAAATGCGGCGACCTTGGTCCCATCGAACCAGATCTGTCCCAGCCACAGGTAGACAAACAGCATGCCGATGCGCACCGCCGTGGCAAATGACACCAGGGGAGTACGTCGGGCGCGGATCACCAACCCCTGAAACAGTCCACGCAGGCCGGTGATGAACGGCAGCAGCACCAGCAGCCCGAGGGCCTCACGGGCTCCTTTGCCAACCTCGGGACTGACTCCGAGCAGCCGGTTGAGAACAAAGGTCCCGACCGGGGTGAACGCCAGCAGGGCCAGCAGGATCGAGACCCAGACCGCAATCAGTAACACGAACAGCATCATGGCGATCAGCGAGCGGCGGCCACGAACCATGGCGATGGTGATGGTATGGTTCTGGTAGGACGGCGAAGCAACGAACAGGTGCAGCACCATGGCGACCGAAAAGGCAGCCAAAGCCACCACGGCGTCTTCCAGACGAGCCAGCCCGGCGTTGATGATCGAGTGCGAGACACTCATCAACTGCACGTTGAGAACCAGAGGGAAGAAAAAAAGGGAGATGCTTTTCTGGGTCAAGGGGGGTGAGTTCTGCAAGGAAGACTTGTCCTGAAACAACAGCTGAGGGCTAACGATCGCCAAATATCGCGGTGCCGATCCGCACCAGGGTTGACCCTTCTTCGATGGCGACCTGGTAATCGTGGCTCATCCCCATGGAGAGTTCATCCATGGCGACCTGCGGCAGATCGAGGGAGTCAATCTCGGCAGCGAGTTCGCGCAGCTGACGAAAGTAGGGGCGCACCATCTCCGGATCCTCCTCCCAGGGGGGGAGCGCCATCAGGCCGCGTATCCGCAAATGGGGCAGGAGCGCAACCTTGCGGACCAGCTTGATGACACCGGCGGCGGTTGTCCCCGATTTGGTCTCTTCCTCGCCAAGATTGACCTGCAGCAAGATATCGACCCGGTCATCCAGCTTGCTCCACTGGCGATCAATCTCCTCGGCCAGTGAGAGCCGGTCGACCGAGTGAATCATCGCCACCCGGCCGCGCAGATACTTGACCTTGTTGCTCTGCAGGGCCCCGATGAAGTGCCACTCAACACGACCCGGCACTGCATCGATTTTGGCCACACACTCCTGAACGTAACTTTCACCGAACAGGCGCTGACCGGCCGCCAGCGCGACACCGATGGCCGATGCCGGCTTTTTCTTCGACACCGCAACCAGCCGCACCTGGTCGGGGTCTCGTCCGCAGCGTCGACACGCCTCAACCAGTTGCGCACGCACCCTGGCCAGGTTGGAGGTGATATCGTCCATCATTCACTCCCCTGAGCGAAGAGCTCAATAGCACCCAAGCCCTCCAGTGCTGCCATCACTTCGCAGAGCGGCAGCCCGACCACATTGCTATAACTCCCCTCAATGCGGGGAACCATAAACGCGCCAATCCCCTGAATCCCATAAGAGCCGGCCTTGTCAAAGGGCTCACCAGTGGCAATGTACCCTTCGATTTCTTGAGTTGTCAACGACTTGAAAAAGACCCGGGTCGTCACGATTCCGCTTACCGTTCGGCCGGTCTGCCGGTCGAAAACCGCATATCCGGAGATCACGCAATGTTCACGCCCGGCCAGCCTGCTGAGCATGTTTTTCGCGTCAGCAGCATCGACCGGCTTGCCAAGAATCGTGTCATCCAGCACCACAATGGTGTCGCTGCCGACAAACCAGCGTCCGGACTGACCGGCCCGCGAGGCCACTTCCTGGGCCTTGTCCCGACTGAGGCGCTCGGCGTGTTGGGCTGGGGTCTCGCCAGCCTGAAAAAGCTCTTCTGCCCGACTTGGCACCACAGCAATGTCGAGGCCGAGCTGAGTCAACAGCTCTCGACGGCGGGGGGAAGCTGACGCCAGCACAATCTGAGGGTAGCTGTCGTTCATGTAATCTGTAGCGGAAGATTGGCTTGCCAGCTGGCCAGATCGACCAGGGCCCGCTCAGCCAGAGCTTCACGGCGCTCACGACGCTTGCGCAGGCGTTTGTCGAGGGGCGGAAACAGCCCATAGGTGACATTCATCGGCTGAAAACCCTTTTCCGGCGCCGTCGACAGAAAATCGAGCAAGGCCCCCAGTGCTGTCGTTGCCGGGGGGCGACTCAGCTCTGTACCGGTCACCTGCCATCCGGCAAAAAGACCGGCCAAAAACCCGCAGGCCGCCGATTCCACATAGCCTTCGACACCGGTGATCTGGCCTGCAAAAAAGATGTGCTGCGCCGACTTGAGCTGCAAATTCGGAGTCAAGCAGGCCGGCGCGTTGATAAATGTGTTGCGGTGCATGCTCCCCAGACGGGCAAAGCGAGCCTGTTCCAGACCGGGGATGGTCCGAAAGATCCGCTGCTGTTCGCCATAGGTCAGCTTGGTCTGGAAACCGACCAGGTTGTGGAGGCTGGCATGTCGGTTTTCCTGACGCAACTGCACCACTGCAAACGGCGTGCGCCCGGTTTTGGGGTCAGGCAGGCCGACCGGCTTCATCGGCCCGAAGGCCAACGTCAGCGGCCCCCGCTCGGCCATCTCCTCAATCGGCATACACCCCTCGAAATGAATGACCTTCTCAAAATCGTGTGGTTGAACCTTGTCACCAGAGCAAAGGGCCGCAACGAAGGCATGATACTCCCCTTCGGTGAAAGGGCAGTTCAGGTAATCGGCTCCACCTTTACCGTAGCGGGAGGCCGCATAGACCTTTTTGTAGTCGATGGAATCGGTTTCGACAATCGGTGCGATGGCATCGTAGAAATAGAGGTGCTGCGCGCCGGTCAGACGGGCGATCTCGGCTGCTAAACGATCCGAGGTCAGCGGCCCGCTGGCAATGATCACCGGGCCGGAAGGGATTTCCGTGACCTCCCCCCTCTGCAGAGAAATCAGCGGGTGCTCCTCAATCGACTTGGTGATAGAGTTGGCGAACCCTTCACGGTCGACAGCTAGCGCCCCTCCAGCGGGAACGGCATGGCGATCCGCGGTCGCCATGAACAGGCTGTCGCAGCGGCGCAGCTCCTCTTTGAGCAAGCCCACAGCGTTATGCAGACCGCCTCCGCGCAGACTGTTCGAGCAGACCAGCTCCGCTAGATGGTCGCTCTGGTGGGCCGGTGTCATCCGCTGCGGGCGCATTTCGTAAAGATCGACCCGCACCCCAAGCCGAGCCGCCTGCCAGGCGGCTTCAGTCCCGGCCAGGCCAGCGCCAATAACGGTCAGATCCGCAGCCACACTGGCTCCGTTCTACAAGAGATATTAAGGGTAAAGACAGGACCGGCAAAGCCCTGCCCGGAAATCGTTAACCAAGGGCAGGAATCAGGCTTTTTTTCTGGGTTTCTTCGCCGGGGAGCTTTTGGTTGCCGGAGTCTTGCGCGGCGGTGCTTTCTCCGGCGCAACCAGAGTCTCTTGAAAATCACACCCTTCCTGCGGGCATTTATGAACAGTTCCGAAACGCTTGGTGGTCTTTTCAACGGTTATCGCAAAACCGCACTTGGGACAGGCTTCGGCCTTGGGCTCGTCCCACAGCGCGAATTTGCACTTTGGGTAGCGGTTACAGGAGTAGAAGATTTTGCCATAGCGGCTCTTTTTCTCCATCATCTCCCCTTCACCGCAGCTCGGGCAGGAGATACCAAGGGATTTCGGCTTGACCAGAGGCTGGTTGTTTTTGCACTCCGGATAGGCTGAACAAGCCAGGTACTTGCCGTAGCGTCCATCCTTGACCTGCATCTTCGCTCCGCACTTGTCGCAGGTCTGGTCCGAAAAGACCGGCTCAGTCTCGGCGCTGCCGTTGACAGGACGGGTGTAGGTGCACTCCGGGTAGCCGGTACAAGCAATGAAATAGCCATTCCGACCGAACTTTTTTGCCAGGGGCTGTGCGCACTCGGGACATTTCTCATCAAGGGTCTCACCCCCGAAAGATTGACTTTTGGTCTCCTTGACCAACTCGATGAAAGGGCCCCAGAATTCGCGCAGGAAGGTCAATCGTTCACTCTCTCCTCGGGAGATGGCGTCAAGATCCTCTTCCATGTGCGCTGTGAAATCATAATCGACATATTGCTGGAAAAATTGAGTCAAGAAGCGAATCACTTCCCGGCCGAGATCTTCCGGGAAGAAGGTCCGCTTGGTCAGTGTGACATATTTTCGCTCGACCAGAGTACTCATGATTGCCGCATAGGTCGAAGGTCGGCCGATCCCATACTCCTCAAGGGTCTTGACCAGCGAAGCCTCGGTATAACGTGGCGGCGGTTGAGTACTATGGCCTTTGCTCTCCAGGGAGGCCAGATCAAGGGTCTGCTTTTCAGCAAGTTCCGGGAGCATCCCCTCCGGCTCATCACTCGCTTCATCCTGGCCCTCGATATAGATTTTCATGAAACCGGCGAAGCGGATGACCTGGCCGGTGGCCCGGAAAGAAAAACGCTCCCCGGCGGCAATATCCACGGTCGTGGCATCAAGGATGGCATTGGCCATCTGCGAACCAATGGTCCGCTCCCAGATCAGTTTATAGAGGCGCAGTTCATCGCGGTCGAGGTAACGCTGCAAGTCGTCGGGATGCCGGCCGAGACCGGTCGGGCGGATCGCCTCGTGAGCTTCCTGAGCATTCTTGGCTTTACTGGTGTAGGTCCGTGGCTTGCTCGGCATGTACTCAGCGCCATAGCGGGTGCTGATGACGTCACGACACTCGTTAATCGCCTGATTGGAGAGGGTTACCGAATCCGTTCGCATGTAGGTGATCAAGCCAAGGGCGCCGTCACCGATGTCGACCCCCTCGTAGAGGCTTTGAGCAAGACTCATTGTCTTGCGGGCTGAAAAACCAAGCTTGCGATTGGCTTCCTGTTGCAGGGTACTGGTTGTGAATGGAGCCGCAGGCTTGCGCTGCTTTTCGGTTCTTTTGATTTCGCTGACACGGAACGGCAACCCCCCGATCTCATCAACCAGCTGCCGGGCCGAGGGCTCGTCGGCGATGATGTGAAATGACCCCGGTTTTTCGTCTTCCGCGTCAAGCTGTTTGGCGCCGGTTGCCACCTGTTTACCGTCAATACTCTGCAAGCGCGCCGCAAAGCCAATCTCTGTTCCGGGATCGAGCTTGGCCTCGAGGGTCCAGTACTCTCTTGGAACAAAGGCTTCGATCTCGGCTTCGCGTTCGCAGATCAAACGCAGGGCGACCGATTGCACCCGGCCAGCCGAACGGCTACCGGGGATCTTGCGCCAGAGAACCGGTGAAAGATTGAAACCGACCAGATAGTCGAGAATACGTCGGGCCTGCTGGGCATCGACCAGGTCATTGGAAACCTGACGCGGATGGGCCATAGCCTCGGAAATGGCCTCCCGGGTTATTTCATGAAAAACAACCCGTTGAACCGACGGCTTTTGCCCCTTTTCATCGACGCCGAGAGCCTCGAGCAAATGCCAGGCGATCGCCTCACCTTCGCGGTCGGGGTCAGTGGCCAGTACCAGCTGATCCATGCCTTTCAGCGCCTGTTTCAGAAGACCGATCTGCTTTTTGGCTTTGGTCGAAACGACATACCTCGGGGCAAAGTCGTGCTCAATATCGACCGAGCCATCTTTGCTCGGCAAGTCGCGCACGTGCCCATAAGAAGCCAAAACCGTGTAGCCTTCGCCGAGGAACTTCTCGATGGTCTTGGCCTTGGCGGGGGATTCGACAATAACTAACGCTTGAGACATAGTCCTCTATTTACAACCGTATGGAATGAAAAGGGCCGCGGTATCTCCCGCGGCCCGTGTCGTGTCAGTTCAAGAGACGCGCCCAGTCGCCTTCCAGCAGGCAATCGAACTCGCGTCGCCATTCATGTTGAGCCCTGGCGAACAAGACCAGGACACTTATGTTTCTGATCTCCTTCAAGGTCACCTCATCTTCGGCAAGACTCATGGCCCGTTGCACAATTTCCTCGTGTATCTCGTCATCAACGATTCCCATGGAGCGTAGGCGACCGAGATAACCGCGCGCCTCAGGTTGCAGAGCCAGGATCTCCTCACGGGTAAAGACCCGATGAGATTCCAGCGGAGCCCTGAATACAACAGAATCACCGAGATCGCAGGCCTGTGACTCCATCCAGACAAAGGCCGCATCGATCTCCTCGATTTCATACCCGATTTCCAGCAACTCCTCGACAAGTTCCGACTCGGAAAGCATGTCATACTCATCAAGGAAGTATTGGGCGATAAGGTTGACTATC
>PKTY01000424.1 GCA_002869725.1 Desulfuromonas sp.
CGATGCAGCTCGGCAAAACGATCTGCAAGGCCGAAGCGCTGCAGCCGCATCCGATGCACGGCATAGCTGTTGGTGGTGGCCACGTCGGCGCCCGCCCGAAAATAGTCGCGGTGCACCGCCTGCACCAGCGCGGGGTTGTCCAGCAGAACCTGGGCGGACCAGAGGCCGGTCGGAGCGCCCGGAGAGCGCGCCAGCAGCTCCTGGCCCATACCGCCATCCAGAAGTGTGAGAGTCATGCCCATAATCTTAGCAGATTTCTCAGACGAAGTCGGGGAAGCGTGCCGCGAGGGTGTCACCCTCCATTGCGATTTGAGAATATTCAACGAAACGACATTGACACCTTCGCTCCTTATGTCATGCTGATTAGACAGCGCTCATAGACAGGGCATAACATAAGAATTCTGGGGCACTTTTCTCCCTTTCCGCTACCAACAAAAAAGGGAGTCGTCCCATTAACTCCTTTCCTTTCAGTGAGGTGAGCCATGTTCAGATCAATCCAAATCTTTAGAGGTTTTCGCGTTGCTGCTCTTTGCAGTCTCTTGGTCTTGAGTGTCGCTGCTGTTGGGAATGCCGGACCGTTACGAGCAGCACCCTCTGCCACCCCTTTAACCCCGGAGGTCCCGACTGCTGTGGAAGCACCCACAGTGCAGGAGGCGGTAACACCAGATGTTGGTATTAAACCGCTGAAACCAGCTTCCCTGAAAATCCTCAACCTTGCGATCTCTCCAATCGTCGGGGGGACGATGCCGGTCGGTTCAAGTGCAACGTTCGGTTTTCTCATTCAAAATGTTGGAATTGGCAAGGTCCAGCTGGGGACAACCTATTCGATGACTTGTACGGTGCTCTCAGGAACAAATCCCTGCCCGTTGGCCTCTTCGACCGGCCAGATCCCGCAGCTTTTGCCCTCCCAGAGCAAATCTTATACGTTCATAGGGACGACAGGTGCTCAGCCCGGAGAGTATCGACTCACGGTGACGACCAGCCTCAGCGGCCCGGGTAGATCACCCCACGTTGATTTCACTGTACCAGCACTCGTGGCTCCAGCTAAGGCTCCCAAACCTTCCCTGAAGCTCAAGAAGTAATCGAGAAACATAAGACTTGTTCTCATATCCGTCACGTTACGACCAGGGGCCCATCTCTATAAACGGGCCCCTGATTTTGTTGAACTGAAGCTGAAGGTGGAGACAGTTCCGGGGACGTGTCCCCGAGAAACGAAAAGACGCTTTACAGAAACCCAAAAGTAGGCACAATAAGGACCATGTCGACCCATACTCCGATTTACATGACCCCCGCCTGCGCGGAACAGATGCGTGCCGAGCTCAAGGACTTGCTTTATGTGAAGCGCCCCGACACGGTGCGACGTGTCTCCGATGCGGCCGCCGAGGGTGATCGCTCGGAGAACGCAGAGTACATCTACGGCAAACGGCACTTACGAAAAATCGACTCCCGCATTCATTTCCTGACCAAACGGATTGAAAACGCCGAAATCGTCGACCCCGCGGCCCAGGGGAAAACGGCGGCCGGCCGTGTTTTATTCGGGGCGACCGTGGTTGTGGCGGATGAAGAGGGCGATGAAGTCACCTACTGTATTGTCGGGGTCGATGAATACAATGGTGCGAAAGGTCTGGTGAGCTGGCAGTCTCCGATTGGCAAAGCCCTGATGCGTAAAGAGGTGGGTGATGTGGCGGTCATCAAGACACCGACCGGCACCAAAGAACTCGAAATTCTTTCCATCGAATATCAGCCGATTGAGGGTGTCGAAATCATCAGCCGCGTTTGACACGGGAAGTCCGGGACGCTCTGCTCAATGTCCAGTCAGCCAGTCCCAGGCCTCGTCAACCTGACCCTCTCTAAAGCAGTGACATTTTGTAAAGGTGAGCAGGCTGAAAATTCGCAGGCTCCATTTCACGACGTCTCCACCGCCGACCAGGGCCAGACGTTCAATGTCACGAGCATGCTTGACATCGAATTTAAGGTCCTCCCACAGCCCGTCAAAGTGCTCATAGGGAAAGGCTTGCAGGTCGATCAACACCCTGATCTTGCCTCTGGCAGAGATCGTCCCTTCAAGTTCATCGGTGATGGTTTTAACCTCTTCACGACTCAAGGGGCGACTGATGCGAAACGCCAGGGCTGAATGGTCGCATTTGTTCAGTCTTTCAAACATATCCTTCCCTCCCTGAAACGGGGGTCAACGCCTTTCTTTTTTAATTCTAACAGACCTGCGAAATTTTGCCTGCGATGTCGGGAGAGCGCCGCAGAGGGGTTCTCCGCCCGACCCGTCACGATCCTGTTCAACGCAACTTGCCTGCTCAATCTGCCTTGAGTCTGAAAATCTTCGAATAATCCCCCTGTCTCATTAAGCAAAAGATGTCGCCTAAGCAAACTCATGCTAAATTAGAAGATACGGGTTCGTTTTCGACCACTCTGAAGAGAGATGGGGTTTTTCTAAACGATGCTGCAAAAACTCTTGCTGATGATGTGCTGTAGCCTGCTTTTGGCGTCCGCAGGCGGCGCGGCGGAATTGCCGCTGGTGATCCGCGCCGACAACACAGAGCTGCAGCCTGTCCTTGAAACGTCCCTGGTCCTGCCTTCGGCCCTGGCCGACAGCGCTCAATTGAACCGGCGCTGGCTGAAGCGCTACCAGCGACAGCTGCCCGGACTGGTCAAGGAGGCGTTGGAGCCCTACGGCTACTTCGACAGCCACACCACCAGCCGACTGGTCGAAGACACCGCGGGGGGCAAGCACCTGGAGGTCGACATTCAGTGCGGAGAACCGCTGCGCATCACCCGCCTGGAGCTCGACCTGGCCGGTCCGGGCGCGCAACTGCCGGAACTGAGGCAGCGGTTGCAAGATTTCCCGCTGCAGCTCGAGGATGTCCTGCGCCAGGATCTTTACGAACAGGGCAAGGCCCAACTGCAGCAGGCCGCCGCCGACCTTGGTTTTCTGCAGGCCGACTACCGCCAGCATCAGCTCGAGGTGCACCTCGGCGAACGCCGTGCCGACATCCGTCTGCTGCTCGACACCGGTCCCCGCTTCCGCTTCGGCGGCACTCGTTTCAGCGGACAAGGCGACTACCCGCAACGTTTTTTGCGCCGCTTTCTCGCCTATCGCGCTGATGACGACTTCGCCTACAGCCTGCTGGGGAAAACCCAGCTGAACCTGTTCGACGCCGACCTGTTCCAGTCCATCACAGTCCGCGCCCTGCCCGACCAGGCTAAAAACGAGCGGGTCCCGGTCGAAATCACCCTGCGCCCTGCTCCGCGGCATCGGCTGCGCCCCGGCATCGGCTACGGAACCGACACCGGCGGCCGTGTCTCGTTGCGCTATCGCAACCTGAACCTGCTGCACCGCGGCCACGAGCTTCAGGGGGACCTGCTGCTGGCGGAGCGGCAGCAATTGCTGCTGACCACCTATGTTCTCCCCGACATGGATCGCCTCGACAGCCAGACCCTGTTGCGCGTCGGCTTCGATCGTGAAGAGACGGAAAGCTACGACAACCAGGAACTGTTCGCCGAAGCCGAATATC
>PKTY01000285.1 GCA_002869725.1 Desulfuromonas sp.
CAGATTGATGTCCTGCAAGCAGCCGGGCATAATCCGGCTGAAATTAATAAAGTTATCGGTCGTCACAAGTCCACCGTTAGTCGAGAGTTGTCCTCATTCGGAGGTCACGGATGAAGATGTTCGGGAAGTTATGGACAAGCTCAACAACCGCACAGAAAATGCCTTGGTTTTCAAACTCCCAATCAGGTATTTTTTTGGAATAGATCCACCTGTTGCACTAGCGAGTTGAATTTCCGCTGTTATGATTTAAGTTCAATGACTTAAATGAGGTGACTATGAAATGTGGGAGATTCCCTCCCGTTGACTTGCTTGGGGCTAGTAGTTCACTCATAAAACATTAGCGAGGTATTATGAAGCTTGGAATCTTGTCATGCAGTCCAAGATGTTACAGTACCCGGCGTCTTCGTGAAGCCGCTGAGAAACGTGGCCATACGGTTAAAGTTCTGAACACTCTGAAGTTCGCAATCGACCTTGACCAAGGAGACCCGGATCTTTTCTTCCGGCAAAAACAGCTATCTCAATACGATGCCGTGCTTCCGAGAATCGGCTCCACAATTACCTATTTTGGCACGGCGGTCGTCAGACAATTTGAGCAAATGGATATCTTCTGTGCCAATTCTTCATCGGGCATCTCAAATTCACGCGACAAGCTGCGCAGCTTGCAGATTCTAAGTAGACACCTTATCGGTATCCCGAAAACAACCTTTGTGCGAGACAAGAAAGATGTTTTGCCGGCAATTGAGCGCGTTGGTGGCGCACCGGTCGTTATTAAATTACTGGAAGTAACGCAAGGGATTGGTGTGTTGCTTGCTGAGACAGTTAAGTCGGCTGAGGCGATCATTGAACTGTTGCAAAGTCAGAAACAGAATATCCTGATTCAAAAGTTTGTCGCTGAGAGTAAAGGGCGTGATGTCCGGGCCTTCGTGGTCGGCGACCAGGTGGTCGCCGCCATGCGCCGAGTAGCTCAGGGGCAGGAATTTCGCAGCAATGTCCATCGTGGAGGGAGAACAGAAATTGTGCACCTGGATGAAGCGTACCGTGAAACGGCCGTGCGGGCCGCTCAAATTCTGGGTCTGCGCGTTGCAGGGGTTGATCTTCTGGAGAGCAATAGCGGTCCGCAAATTATGGAAGTGAATTCATCCCCCGGCTTAGAAGGGATTGAACACTGTACCCAGCTTGACATTGCCGGGGCTATCATCGACTACATTGCAGCGCAAATCAATTTTCCAGAAATTGACCTGCGCCAGCGCCTAACCGTGAGCCGTGGGTACGGCGTGGCGGAAATCCATATCCCTGAAGGCTCCGATCGCATCGGTAAGGCGATCAGTGAGTCAGGGTTACGAGACAAGGACATTATAGTTCTAACGCTTAATCGAGGGACGTCCGTTATTCCTAACCCTCGTTCAAGTCGACTACTCGAACCTGGAGACCGGCTGCTATGTTTCGGCAAGTTAGAATTAATGCGCGACCTGGTCCCTGAGAAGGATCGTCGAAAACGAAGACCAAAGGTCAGAAATCTTTCGAGTTTGTGACAACGTGAGGACGCTTGAGAATGCTAAAAAATAGTTACCCATTAGTGATGGCACTATTGGTAAAGGTTTTAATGAAATGCGAGTGAACATGAACGCCAATAAGCAAATTATCAACCTTGGCTGGAGGGAATGGTTAGCCCTGCCAGGCTTACAGATACCGGCTATCAAGGCAAAGGTAGACACTGGGGCTCGGACCTCTGCATTGCATGCTTTTTTCGTTGAGCCTTTTGAAAAAGATAACATTTCAATGGTGAGGTTTGGGGTTCACCCGTTGCAAAAGCGGACAGACCTGGAGATTGTCTGCGAGACTCCGATGAAGGACTATCGCCCCATTAGTGACTCAGGCGGACATCGAGAGATGCGTTACGTCATTGAGGCAGAGTTTGTTCTGGGGGGGGTGTCTAGAATAATCGAGATTACACTTACAAATCGTGACAATATGAGGTTTCGTATGTTGCTCGGCAGGACTGCTTTGGAGTGCTGCGCCATTTTTCCTGACAAATCCTATTTGGCAGGTAGACTAAAAAATAAATACAGAATCTAAATGAATTAGGTTTTTAGTTAATTATTTATTTATAAGTTTTCAAATTTTTTTATATATAAAAATCAATAAATAAATCAATATTAAATAATCTCGTCTTCGTCGTACATTGATTCATTCATAAGTTCTTTTTCTATCTGTTCTATGATTAGAGGTTCTCTTATCTTTTTATCCGTAAGTTCAGCAACATGATAGAGTGCGTCTCCTTGGTTAACAATAGGTAAGTTGGTTTTACCTATTACAAGGCCAGCGTTACTGGCTTGAACTTCAAACTCAACGTTGCCAAAGGGGTCGGAAATGACACCAACAACCTCCCCCTTTGCAACGATATCACCCAATTTTTTACGACATCGCAAAATTCCCCCTTCAGGGGCACGAGTCCAACGACTAATCTGTGACCAGTAAGATTTGTTCTTGGCGGGAGGGACACTGCGTGTCGACAGTGCCCCCAGGGATCGAAGGATACGAAGAATGCCTGTGAGTCCAACACGGATAGTCAATTCATCAAAGCGCAGTCCCTCGCCCCCTTCGTAGAGCAAAACGTCAACACCCATCTTTTTTGCGGCATAACGTAGTGATCCTTCACGCAGTCCAGCTTGAACTATAACCGGCGCGCCAAACGCTTCAGCCAAAGCAACGGTTTCCTGACGATTTGATGAAATCCTGATCTGGGGGAGATTGTTGCGGTTTTGTGCCGCTGAGTGCAAGTCAATCCCAAAATCGCAGCGACTAACAATTTCCTCCATAAAGAGTTTTGCAAGCTGACCTGCCAGAGAACCTTTAGAGTTCCCCGGAAAGCACCGATTTAGGTCGCGGCGATCAGGAAGATATCGTGAATGACTGATGAAACCGAAAGCATTGACGATTGGTATGCAAAGCAAGGTTCCGTGCAAACGCTTCCTGGCCATTGATTTGATAAGCCTGCGAATGATTTCAACACCAATAACCTCATCGCCATGAATGGCAGCGCTGACAAACACCGTTGGTCCTTCAAGTTTGCCATGCTTGACATACACTGGCATCGTGACCGGTATATGGTTAGAAAGAACACTGACGGGAAGATCAACCACCATGCTTTGTCCTGGCTCGATATTCACGCCTCCAATGACAAATGCCTTATGTTTGGACATCAGACTGCCTCTTAGTTTTGCGAGGTTTGACCTTCTTCGAGACAAAATAATGGTCGACTAGACGTTTCATGTCAGGTCGGGTTATGTAGAGGTTTGTTCTGGAGGGCAAACCCCTCTGGCACTGAAACAGATGGAACTTGATCCTGCTTTGTTCCAGCTGCCTGCTAACGACTGTTGCAGGTATGTGTAGATTTTTCGCCTCTTCCGCAGAATATGTGGGTAGAGGGCGGTAGAAATTAGAGCATTGTCTTCATTCGGTTTAGGTGTAATAGTTTCCGTTAAAACCACCCTACTCATCAGG
>PKTY01000062.1 GCA_002869725.1 Desulfuromonas sp.
TAAATGGTCGGGGCGACAGGATTTGAACCTGCGACCCCCTGCTCCCAAGGCAGGTGCGCTACCAGGCTGCGCTACACCCCGAGGGGCGAATAACTAGCACGCGTCGCATAAGATTGCAAGCGAAAATCGTTTAGCAATTTTCGTCTAAAAATCGACCCCTTTTGTTCTTCCCATGTGGCACTCAACCGGCTTTTAAGCTACAGTTTTCACCGACATCGACAATACGCTCCCTCACCTTACGAAATCCAGACCTCTATTTTCCCCCGAGGTGAGGCATCAACCAGTCTTCATTGGGGCAGAGCAACCAATGGAGATCTCTCCGAAAAGGCGAAGAAACAGGCCGACGATGAATTATTGTAAATGCTTTCTGATGTCACTGACCACCCTCCTCCTGTTTTTTATCTCGCCGGCAGCGGCCGTGGAGAGCAGGGAGTTGCGAGTCGGGGTTTTTCCGATGCACCCTCTCAACTTCGTTGATCAGGAAGGCAATGCCCAGGGACTCAACCCGGATCTGCTGCGGGCAATCTTTGACGACGAGAGCCGCCAGCTGGTCTTTGTCCCAGGCAGCTGGGGGGAGTGTTACGATCGCCTGCTGGCCGCAGAGATCGACCTCATGACCACAGTCGCCTACTCTCCAGAGCGCGCCAAGATTTTCGACTTCAACAGCGAGGCAGTCGCCGACATCTGGGGGAGGGTCTACACCCGTGCCGGCACCAACATCACCAATATTCTTGACCTAGCGAAACAACCCGTCGCTGTTGCCAGAAAAGATATCAATGGTCAGAACTTCATAAAAACCGCACGGAAATTCGAAGTCACGCCGCGCATCATCGAAGTCGAAACCCACTACGACATCTTCTCTGCCATCCAGAGAGGGGAAGCCATGGCCGGGGTGGTCCCTCAACACTTCGGCTTTCGTGAAGCCGACAAGTACGGCCTGGTACCAACCACCATCGAATTCGAACCGTTTTCCATCTATTTTGCAGTGCGCAAGGGGAGCAATACCGAACTGATTGCCCTGATCGACGAGCACCTCAAGGAGTGGAAGCAGAGCACCAACTCATTCTACTATCAAAAAATCGACTACTGGATGGCGGGGAGAGACCCTGACCAGACCAGCATCCCGAAGTGGGCTTACATCCTGCTTCTGGTCGTTATAGGAGGAGCGCTGACCCTCTTCATCCTAAACCTCGGGCTGAAACGCCAGGTCAGTCTGCGCACCAGGGAGTTAGCCAACCGGGAGGCTCTGTTTCGCCGACTCTCCGAGTCGACCAAGGCAGTCCCTTGGGAACTTGACCTCGCAACGAACCGTTTCAGCTACATCGGTCCGCGCATCAACGATCTTTTCGGTGTCAGTCGCGAAGAACTCCCGGACATGACGAGTTGGACCAGACTTATTCATCCCGAGGACCGTCAATGGGTGTTCAACTTTTGCATGACCGAAACCGCCGGGGGCCACGACCACGATTTCATCTACCGAGCCATCCACCGCGACGGACGTCAGCTCTGGATACACGACATCGTCACAATCGACATGGGACCAAACGGGCCCGAGAAGCTTTACGGATATTTTGTCGATATCACCGAAATCAAGGAGAGCGAAGAGCGATTTCAGAAGATGTTTCGCGAGCACAACGCCATCATGCTGCTGCTCGAGGCTGAGAGCGGTGAGGTGGTCGATGCCAACGACGCCGCCTGCACCTATTACGGCTACGACCGGAAGGAGATCCTTCGCCTCTCTATCAACCAGCTCAACGCCTCGGACAACCTTGATCTGATGGAGAACATTCAGGCGGCCAGGGAGCGCAGGAAAAACTACTTCGAGGTCCGCCACACTCTGGCCAGTGGGGAAGTGAGGGATGTCGAGTCGTACACCTACCCGATCACCATCGGCGGCAGGCAGACACTGTTCGCCATCATTCACGACATCACCGAGCGCAAGAAACTGTTTGAGGAGAGTCGACGCAACGCCCAGCTCGCAGCGTTGGGGACCATTGCCGCCGGTGTCGCCCACGAAATCAACAACCCGATCCAGGGGATTGTCAACTACTCGGAGATTCTCAAAACATCAACCGAAAACCCCGAGCGCATCGTGGATATTGCCGAGCGCATTCTCAAGGAGGGGAACCGGATTGCCAGCATCACCAGGGAACTGCTCGACTATGCACGGGACAACCGTAATCAGGTGGCTTTCGTCAACGTCACAGATCTGATCAACAGCGCCCTTTCCCTGATCACCACAAAGATCCGGAGATCTGACATCGAGATTGTCACAGAGCTCGGGGAGGAGATCCCGCAGATGACAGTCAACCCCCAGGGAATACAGCAGATCGTCATCAACCTGGTCGATAACGCCTACGATGCCCTCAGGTGCAAAGAGTCTTTAACCAGTCCGAAAATGATCAAGATCGACGCCCGGATGGTGGAACGACAGGGGAAAAGCGGACTGTGCCTTGAGGTGCAAGACAATGGTATCGGCATGACGGAAGAGGTGAGAAAAAAGGCGACCGAAGTCTTCTTCAGCACCAAACCCTCAACCGAGGGAACAGGACTTGGCCTGGCCATCGTCAGCGAGATCGTGGCCAAACATCATGGTGAGCTCGACATCGACAGCTGTGAGGGGGAGTACACCAAGGTCCGGATTTTCCTCCCGGTCACCAATCCCACCGGCAACCCGGTTTCGGCCTGAACGCTGCTGATTATTAACCCGCTCGCGGAAGTTTCTGCCGCCCTCAAATTGCGAACCATGCACTGGACACTTACTGCTTTGCTATCCACATTGAGACTGTTAGCGAAAGGGCCAAAAAACACATGACACCAGCTGGGCTTTTGTGTATAACAGCAGCGCTTCAAGCTGGCCCGATGGTAATCTGTCCCGAGGAGATTTTATGTACAGTTGTGCTGACCTGAAAAAAGGCCTCAAACTGATGATCGATGGCGAACCCCACGTCATCGCCCAGTTCGATTTCACCAAACCCGGCAAAGGGCAGGCTCTCTACAAGTGCAAGCTGCGCAACATGATCACCGGTGCCCTGTTCGACCGCACCTATCGTTCCGGGGAGAGCTTCGAACCGGCACAGCTTGAAGAACGCGACATGCAGTTTCTCTACAAGGACGAATCCGGCTACGTGTTCATGGACCAGAAGTCCTATGAGCAGACCTCGATCGCTGAAGACGTGCTTGGCGATGATCAATATTTTTTGGTCGACAACATGGAAGTCAAAGTGTTGATGTTCGGCGAGCGTGGCATCGGCGTAACCCTGCGGAACTTCGTCAATCTGCGCGTCACCCAATCCGACCCCTGGGTGAAGGGGGATACCGCCGCTGGCAACAACAAGCCGGCCACGGTGGAGAGTGGCTACACCCTGCAGGTCCCCTCTTTCGTCGATGAAGGGACCCTGATTCAGATCGACACCCGCACCGGTGAATATGTCACCCGGGTCAAGGAGTAAACAACCGCAGTGGAGGCCGATTCTGGCCTTAAGCGACAATGACTGAA
>PKTY01000353.1 GCA_002869725.1 Desulfuromonas sp.
ATGGACTGTTCGCCCAGCGTCGCAACCTGGTCAGCCCGAACTTCTTCCGGTTTCTGCTTGAGATCGCCCGATTCTGCAAAAACTCTCGCGAGGAGCTGGCTGCAGGTGAGCTGGAAGAGCTGACCCTTGGTGAATACCTGCAGCGGGGTCGGTACTCGCCGTTCATGATCGATAACTACCTGGTACCGATGGCCGCGGCAATCTGGTCGACCCCCGCCCTGAAAATTTTCGATTTCCCTGCCGGCCCTTTCCTGCACTTTTTCCGCAATCACGGCTTGCTCTCGCTGCGCAACCGGCCGAGCTGGCGCACCGTTGTTGGAGGAAGCCATAGCTACGTTAAGGCCTTTGCCGCCGATTTTCGTGGCGAAATTCATCTGCAGGCGGGCGTTGAAGCGGTTGAGCGAGATTCCGATCATGTTCGGGTTCACCTGGCCGATGGCGAACCTAAGCGTTTCGATCAAGTGGTGGTTGCGACCCACGCCGACCAGGCCCTGCGCCTGTTGCGCGACCCGACCGACATGGAAGAGAGGCTGCTCTCCCCCTGGCAGTACCAGTTGAATCGCACGGTGCTCCATACCGATGCCAGCGTCCTGCCAAAGGAGCGGCGGGCCTGGTCGGCCTGGAACTTCACCCGGGAAGCTGGCGCCGACGAGGAGCAACCGGTCTATGTTACCTATGATATGAATCGCCTGCAGGGGTTGGCGGCGAAACAAGAGTACTGCGTCACCCTCAACCGACCGACCCCCTGTGCCGTCGGGTCGGTGATTGCCGAGATGGACTATCACCACCCGCTCTACAGTTTCGCTTCCATGGCGACCCAGTCGCAGCTCTCCGAGCTCAATGGTCGGCAGCGCACCTGGTTCTGCGGCAGTTACTTCGGCTACGGATTTCATGAGGACGCGGTCCGTTCCGGAGCCGCCGTCGCCGAGGCGCTGGGAGTTCCCCTTTGAATTCGAAGATCTACCTCGGAGAAGTGATCCATGCCCGACTGCAGCCGGTCGAGCACCGCTTCCGCTACCCGGTGCATTTCTTCGAGTTTGACCTCAACGAACTCTCTCAGCTCGACTGCACGACCCCGCTGTTCGGCTACAATCGGCTGCGGCCGGTGGCCATTCACGACCGGGATTACCTGTTTCCCGGCAATCAGCCGATCCGGGAAAAACTCGACCGCGCCCTGAAGATGTTCGGTGTAGAGTTCAGTCCTCAGCGCGTGATGCTGGTGACGGCGGCTCGCTATTTCAATTATGTGTTCAATCCGATCAGCTTTTTCTACTGCCATGGTGACGATGGGCGACTCGCCTGTGTGTTGGCCCAGGTCAACAACACTTTCGGCGAGATGCACCTCTACCTGCTGCCGTCAGCCGACGGCGACCAGGCTTNTGCTGGGTGGGACCAGAACCCCGTTCAGGCCGAAACCGGCAAACAGTTCCATGTCTCGCCGTTCTTCCCGCGCCGCGGCCGTTATGAATTCCGGCTGAGCCAGGATGGCGAGCAGATCGACAACAGTATCCGCTACTTTCCCGATGACCAGCTGGCGCTTATTGCCCGCATCCGCGGAACCGGCCAGCCGTTGACCCCGTCCAGTCTCACCAGAACTCTGCTGGCCCATCCTGCCCGTGCCAGTCTGACCATGCCGCGGATTCTCTGGCAGGCGGCCAGGCTTTACTGGCAAAGGAGGTTGCCCGTGTATGAAAGACCCGTTCCGAACAGCAATATGACCATCCGCCCGGTTGCTGCCTCACTGACCGACCGGCTTGGCATGGGGGTGATCCACGGTTTTCTCGAACGCATGCCGGCCGGAGAGCTGACCCTCCAGCAGCCCGACGGCAAGGTCCTCCGTTTCGGACAGGCGGGAAAGTCTCCTGAACTGGCCATACGTGTTCGCGACTACCGTTTCTATCGCCGGGTCATGCTCAATGGCGATATCGGTTTCGGCGAAGCCTACACCGATGGAGATTGGACCACTCCCGACCTACCCGGCCTGCTGACTCACCTGGCTGAGCACGAAGGGGCCATGGACGATCGCAGCATCCTTTCGTCCGCCATCGGGCGGGCGGTCAACTTTGTCCGTCACCTGCGGCGACCCAATACTGTGCGTGGCAGCGAACGGAATATCCGCGAGCATTACGACCTGAGCAACGACTTCTTCGCCCTGTTTCTCGATCCGACCATGACCTATTCCTGCGCCCTGTTCGACAAGGCGGGCCAGAACCTTGAGCAGGCCCAGCGCAACAAACTGCAGGCCATCATCGACAAGGGCCAGATCGGCCCCGACGACCATGTGCTCGAGGTCGGCTGCGGATGGGGGAGTTTCGCCATCGAAGCGGTGCAGCGCACCGGTTGCCGGGTGACCGGCATTACCATATCACGGCAACAGCTGGAGCTGGCGCGCAGGAAGGTTAAGGAGGCCGGGCTGGAAGGGCGGATCGAAATCCGGCTCTGTGACTACCGGCATATCGAGGGGAGCTTCGACAAGCTGGTGTCGATCGAAATGCTCGAAGCGGTCGGCCACGCCGGCCTCGCTCCGTTCTTCAAAGCCTGCCACGGGGCGTTGCGGCCAGGGGGACGGGCGGTGATCCAGGTGATCACCATCCCCGACCGCAAGTACGATAGCTACCGGTTCAGCTCCGACTGGATTCGCAAGCATATCTTCCCCGGCGGTCACCTTCCTTCAGTCGGCGCCATGTCAAGAGCGATTGCTGCCGATACCGGCTTCAACATCGAACGCCTTGACCAGCATGGTCTTCACTATGCCGAGACCCTAGACCGCTGGCGGCTGACCCTTCTCGGTCGTCAGGAAGAGCTGTTTGCCATGGGCTTTGATGAATATTTCCTGCGCAAATGGGAGTACTATTTCGCCTACTGTCAGGCCGGGTTCGCAGCCGGTATCATCGATCTGACCCATCTGGTCCTCGACCGGCCAGACCACTCCTGACGAGCCCCCTCTCATGTCACCCCTGCAGACCAACCTGCTGAACGTCGGCCTCTACCAGTTGGGCTGGTTCTCCTGTGTCCTCGGCGCGGCCTGGGGGCACCCCCTGGCCGGGGCTGTCCTGGCCGGGGCCTTGGTCACCGTGCATCTCGTTCTCGCGGTTGATCGCCAGGCTGAGCTAAGGTTGCTGCTGGTAGCCTGCTTGCTGGGAGTGGCCATCGACAGTCTCCAGCAGGGGATCGGTCTGTTCACGTTCAGGGCAGACCCGGCCTGGCCTCTCTGGCTACCGGCCTGGGTGTTCGTGATCTGGGCGCAATTTTCCACCCTGTTTCACTATGCCCTGCGCTGGCTTGCCGGGAGATATCATCTCGCCGCTCTGTTTGGCCTGTTCGGCGGGCCCTTGGCTTATTGGGGAGGGATCAGGCTGGGGGCTGCGAGTTTTGGGGGCAATCCGTCTCTGACCCTTGCCGTTCTGGCTGTGGTCTGGGCCCTGGTGACCCCGACGCTCCTCTGGCTCAGTCACACCCCCTTTGCCGCTCCCGGGCTCTACAGGCTGGGGAAAAACCCAAACGACTCATCCCAGCCACCGGCCGATCAGGTAACTCCCTGAGGCGACCGAGGTGCAGAGCAGCGTCCCCCAGGCGATATCGATGACGACGATGCCCAGCGGCCAGTCGCGCAAAGTTGCCAGGTTGGTCAGGTCATAGGTCGCGTAGGTGAAAAAGCCGAACAGGGCCCCCCACAGTGCGGCTTTGGCCAGGGACTGGGCATCGAGCCCCGGCTTGACGGCGAACAGGATGATCCCGGCGATATACATGAAGTAGAAAGCAAAGGCCGCCGGCCAGTTGACCTCGGGGCTGAGCAGGTGGGCAAGGTTCTTCTGGTAGAGATCCTTGGCAACGACCCCTAGCCAGAGCAGGTCGATGGCGAAAAAGACCGGGATCGTCAACAGGTAGAGTTTCAGGTAAAACAGCATGGTCATGGCCTCACCTCATCCTGGCGAGCTCTTCGAGAAGTTGGACGTTGTCCGGCATCCCCTTGGCGACATGGCGGACGATCCGCCCCTCATCGATCAGGTAGGTAATGCGACCCCTGCCGTAGGCCCGACCAATGGTGCCGTCATCGGCAATGAGGGGGAAACTCAGCCCGAGCTTTTCAGCGAATTCAAAATGGGTGTCGAGGGAGTCGCCACTTACGCCCAGGACCTGGGCGCCAAGCTCCGCAAAGCGATCAATGTCGCTCTGGAAGGAGCTCATCTCGCTGGTTCAGCCCGAGGTGAAGTCAGCATAGTAGAGGGCCAGCACCACCGGACCGTTCCGCACCACCTCACTGAGGACGATCTCCCCCTTGGTGGAGGGCAAGGCGAAGTTCGGTGCGAGATCACCGATTTTTGCCGCCACGGCGTTGCCGGCGAGGAGGGCGGGGAGGATCACGCCGAGAGTGCGGATGATTTTCTTCATGGGATACCTCCAGTCTGGGTTGTCGATGGCCTCAATACCACTTCAGCCGCTCCACGGCTGCCGTGGAGACCAACTGGGCAAAGGTATCGAGGTCGCTCATCCCCTCCTTTCCGCGATAGTGGTAGGGGATGACGGTCTTTGGTTTAAACGCATTGACCGCCGAGGCCGCCTGCTCGACGGTCATGGTGAACGGCAGGTTCATGCAAACAAAGGCGATGTCGATATTCTTAAGGGCCCGCATCTCGGGGATGTCCTCGGTATCGCCGGAGATATAGAGCCGAACCCCCTCTTTCTCCAGTACATAGCCGTTGTCCCGTCCCTGCGGGTGGAAGTTCAGCCGTTCCGGGGTGGTGTTGTAGGCCGGGATCGCCTCGATCTTCAGGCCGGCGATCTCAAGGTTGTCGCCGTTATTCATGACGGCTCCCGCAGGGAGCTGTTCGATCACCGTCGCCGGTCCAATCAGGGCGGTCCCTTCTCGGCGCAGAGCGCCGATCAGCTCAGGGGCCAGATGGTCTTTGTGGATGTGGGTGATCAGAATCAGGTCGGGAGGAGGAAATCCCGAAAAGGCTGCGGCATCCCCGACCGGATCGACATAGATCGTCGTTGCCCCGGCCTGAAGGACGAAGGTCGCATGAGTGATTGGCGTATATTTGAAGACGTCAGCTGACTGGCTTGGTGATGGAATGGCCACCAGCGTGGCGAGGAGGAAAAGGTATAATGCCGATTTCATGATGGTGCTCCCTTCATGCCATGGATTGTTGGTCATATTATAGCCAAGTTTTCACCGATCACTACTGAAAGAGTCTGTTAAGGGTTGTGTCCTCAAAAAATGACCGATCTCGGAATAGTCCCCTGTTCGGCACCAATGATGCACATTGCCCAGCCTAAACTCAATATTCCTATAAATTGGAGAATCTAACTCATGAAGATCGCCCTTGTTGTTGATGATGAGCCTCTGCTCCGGAGGCAGGTGGCCGAGGTCGTTGCCGGGTACGGGTTTGACCGGATTCTCGAGGCAGAGAATGGAGTTCAGGCTTTGGAAATCGCCACCCATCAGGAAGTGCTGCTGGTGGTTATGGATGTCGGTATGCCTGTTATGGACGGAATCACTGCTGCTGAAAAAATTGGCAAGGTCAAGCCGCTACCGATCGTTCTGGTTACGGCCAGCACCGAGGCCGAAACCATTGAGCGGGCCCGATTGGCCGGGGTGATGAACTACGTGGTCAAGCCGGTTCGCGCCGAACAGCTGTTTGCCGCAGTCGATCTTGCTATCCATCAGTTTGTCGAGCTTTCCAGTCTGCGGGAGGAAGTCGGCAAGCTCAAGGAGACCCTGGAGACCCGTAAGCTGGTCGACCGCGCCAAGGGGGTTCTCATGAAACAGGGGATGGATGAGCCGGCGGCCTTTCGCCGGTTGCAGAAGTTGGCCATGGACAAACGCAAATCGTTGCGTGAGGTCGCCGAAGCCGTGCTGCTGATGGAAGACTGATCTGGTGCCGCAAGCAGGATCCTCCTGTGGTGTTATACTGTCAGCAACTAATATCAACCCAATGGACGAGGTGAGACGGATGACAGCAACGACAGGGGACCATGGAATCTGTCGCGACAACGAACATCATACCCTCCACATCTGTCAGTTGGCCAAGAAAGGGCTCAAGGCTGAAATTGCTGCCCGACGCAGCCAGCCGGGGTTCATCTGTCACAATTGCAACGCAGTGGCTGATCGGGCGGAAGATCTGTGTAATCCGAGCCCATTTGCTCCTAAATAGCCGGCAGTTGTCCCACAGCGTCTTCGGATGATCAAAAGTGTGGATGACGGAGCTGTTTGTGGCTGTCTGGGTTTGTGGGGTCAGTTCCCTTGTTCTGTGTGCAATGGAACCGAATTTGCATCTTTGTGCAAGGTAGTGGGGTTTAGGACAGTTTCTTAGCCATTTGGTGCCATATAACAGTGTTTTATTGTTTTATGGCGGACCCCAGTTCGGGGGGTACTATGAACTACACTGTTGGGCAGTTTGCATCTCGTCCGGTCTACACGGTCGATGTCAGCGCAGCCGTCATGGAAGCGCTTAAGCTGATGAGTCTGAAGCGGATCAGCTGCGTGGTGGTTCTTGAACAAGGGGAACCGATCGGCATCCTGACTGAGCGAGATGTGATTTTTGCGTCCAACTGGGTTCTTGGCCAGAAAGAACTGCAGGTTCGCGAGGTGATGAACAAGCCGGTTCTTACTGTTTCCCAGGAGATGCAGGTTAGCAGAGCCTACGAGGTTTTCCGCGAGCACCGTATCCGCCACCTGGTTGTGCTCAATGATCGTCTGGATATGGATGGAATCTTCACCCAGACTGATCTGGTGCGGGCGTTGCGGGGGGAAGCCTTTGCAAATTTCCAGGATATTTCGGGTCTGATGAGTGCCCAGGTTCTCCATGTAACCCCCGATGTCTCAGCCCGCTATGCCCTGTCGCAGATGGCGCGTCGGGCGGTCAGCTGTGTGGTTGTTGTTGAGAACGGCCGGCCGTGTGGAGTTTTTACCGAGCGTGATGTGGTGCGTCTGGTCGCCGAAGGGGTCGACCTGACAAATGTTTCGGTCGCCACTGTCATGAGTTCGTCGCTGGTGACGGCCTCCTGCTCGACCTCGCCTGATTCGGCGATTGGGCTGATGCAGAACCACTCGGTTCGCCGCCTGGTCGTCCTCAACAGCGATGGCCAGATGGCGGGAGTCTTGACACAAACAGACCTCGGACGGGCCCTGGACCCTTTCATGCGGCATCCGGTTCTGCCGGAGCTCTTTGAGCAGGCCGGAGCCGGTAAGGGCTCCTACGCACATTTCCACTAGTCAGTCAGCAGTCATTTCTGATCATCCACAAAATAAAGAAGGGACCGGCAGCGATACCGGTCCCTTGTTTTATTTGGTAGCGGGGGGAGGATTTGAACCTCCGACCTTCGGGTTATGAGCCCGACGAGCTACCTGACTGCTCCACCCCGCAACAACGGGTGGCACCCTAAACGAAAACGCCAAAGCTTGTCAAGGAAAGAGGAGAGGAAAAAACGTTGGTAACATTCTGAGCATTCAAATTCTGCAATAAGGTTGATTTTTCCGCTAATCGTTCTATGATGACAGCCAATTCCCCAATAGACAAGGAGCCTCTGCCATGTTCGGACTCGGCACAACGGAACTGATCATCATTCTGGTCCTGGTACTGATCATCTTCGGTGCCGGTAAACTTCCCCAGGTCGGTGGAGCGCTTGGCAAAGGCTTACGCAACTTCAAGGACGGAGTGCGCGAAGGGGCCGATGAGAAGGACGAAGCTGACAAGGAGAAACTCCAGAACAACGACGGCAAGGACTCCTGACTTTCTCTGCCGAAGATCATAAATTTGATGCAAAACGCCCCCGGCCTCAAGCCGGGGGCGTTTTGCTGTCTGGTGGCGGTGGAAAGGTGGCACTCACTGCCGGGGTGTGATAGTGACCACCACCCGCCGGTTCAGCTGCCGTCCATAGGCGTTATTGTTGCTGGCGATCGGCTGGCCTTCTCCGTAGCCGACGGTATTCATGCGAAAATCAGCGACGCCCTGGTTCAGTAAAGCGTTGCGTACGCTGAAAGCGCGCCGCTCTGAAAGCTGCTGGTTATAGGTTTCACTGCCGCTGCTGTCGGTGTGCCCGGCGATCAGGATGGTGGTCTGGGGGTACTGGACCAGAACGTCAGCGACCCGGTTGATCTCCTCGAACGATCCAGGTTTGAGAGCCGCCGAATCGATATCGAACAGTACGTCTGCTTTGAAAGTGACGGCGAGTAATTCGGCGTTCCGTTGAATACTGGCGGCTTCGGAAGCGGCAAAAC
Source organism: Desulfuromonas sp. (assembly GCA_002869725.1). Taxonomy (GTDB): domain Bacteria; phylum Desulfobacterota; class Desulfuromonadia; order Desulfuromonadales; family BM103; genus BM103. The sequence goes on from PKTY01000353.1 coordinate 8,225, forward strand.
TTTGCCTGAGGGCAGCCTCCTGATTGTCCATGTAGCGGCCGATGCTGCTGCCGGCCAGAGCGCCGACTGCAGCACCAATGCCGGCGCCAAGAAGGGTCGCCTTGGTATCGCGACCGATAGCTTGACCGAGTCCGGCGCCGACCGCAGCCCCGACTCCTGTGCCGATCGCTGCCCCCTGCTGGGTTTTGTTGGGCGGCTGAGCGCAAGAGGAGAGCAAAAGGGCGGTGATGAGCAGTAGAGTCCCAAGTAATTTTCCGGTCATCGGTGGTCTCCTCAAGTCAAAAGGTTTGGCAGGGGTGATTCAGGTAGCGCGTCACTGTTGAGTCTAATTTGCCATATTGAGGAGGGTAAGACAACCTGAAGGGTTAGACTCCTCCTTTAAGATCGTCATCGCTGTTGTTTGCCAGGTTTCTGCTGAACCTTAAACGCTCTCGGGCTTGCATGGCGAAGGCCCTCGTGCTAACTTCCGTTGGCGCAAATGAGGGTATTGAAGACGCTCTACAAGTGCGCGCCTTGCATGGACTGCTTTTGCTCCGTTTTCCAACGGTAAGTCTTTCTGCAAAAACATAAAAAACGGATCCACAACAATGCCGGAGGTTAGCCTGTTATGAAAATTTCCCGCGAACAGGTGCAGCACGTGGGCAAGCTCGCCAGGTTGGCGCTGACTGACCAGGAGGTCGATTCCCTGCAGGGGGAGATGGACGCGATCCTTACTTATGTCGACCAGCTCAACCAGCTTGAGACTGACGGAATTGAGGCGACCAGTCATGCCGTACCGATGGAAAATGCCTTTCGCGACGACCAGGTCTTGCCAAGCTTTTCTACCGAAGAGGCTCTCAGCAACGCCCCTGACCCGGCCCCGGCAGGTTTCCGGGTGCCGCGGGTCATCGAATAGCAACCCCTTCTTTTCGACAATGGACGCACCATGAACCCGACCGAACTGAGTCTGTGGGAACTTCAGCGACGGCTCGCCAAGCGAGAGCTCTCCGCCGTCGAGGTGACCCGCAACTACCTTGAGCAGATCGCCGCGACCAATGAGGTGGTCAACACCTTTATCACGCAGTGCCATGAAACCGCCATGGCCGAAGCGGAAAAGGCCGATCAGCTCCTTGCCGCAGACCAAGCGGCACCACTGACCGGGATCCCCCTTGCCGTCAAAGATATTTTCAACACCAAAGGGGTCCGCACCACCTGTGCCTCGCGGATTTTGGACAGCTACATTGCTCCCTATGATGCCACTGCCGTGGCACGGATCAAGGAACAGGGTGCTGTGCTGGTCGGCAAGCTCAACATGGACGAGTTCGCCATGGGGAGCTCCAACGAGAACAGTGCCTTTGGCCCGGTCAAAAACCCCTGGAATCTACAGTGTGTTCCCGGCGGTTCGTCGGGCGGGAGCGCTGCCTGCGTGGCGGCCCGTCAGGCGGTGGCGGCTCTTGGCACTGACACCGGCGGTTCGATCCGTCAGCCGGCATCCCACTGCGGAGTGGTCGGCCTCAAGCCGACTTATGGCCGGGTCTCCCGTTACGGGGTAATCGCTTACGCTTCGTCACTGGACCAGGTCGGCCCTGTCACTCGCGATGTGCGTGATTGCGCCACGCTGCTGCAGGCGATTTCCGGATACGATCCGGCCGACTCGACCTCGGTCGATACCCCGGTTCCCGATTACAGTCAGGCGCTTCTCCCCGATCTCAAGGGGATGAAGATCGGCCTGCCCAGCGAATATTTCGTGGCAGGGCTCGATGCCGACGTCAAAGCTGCAGTTGAACAGTCGGTGGAGACCTGCCGTCAACTCGGGGCAGAGGTCATCGAGGTTTCACTGCCACACACGGCGTATGCTGTCGCCTGCTACTACCTGATTGCCACGGCCGAGGCTTCCAGCAATCTGGCCCGCTACGATGGGGTTCGGTTCGGCCTGCGCAGCGAAACAGCTGGCAGCCTGATCGACATGTACATGGAGAGCCGCGCTGCCGGTTTCGGGGCCGAGGTCAAGAGGCGCATCATGCTCGGCACCTATGCTCTTTCGTCTGGCTACTACGATGCCTACTATCTCAAGGCCCAGAAAGTGCGTACATTGATCCGCCAGGACTTCCTCGATGCCTTCAGTCAGGTCGACCTGCTGCTCACTCCGGTGGCGCCGACTCCGGCTTTCGCCATCGGCGAAAAGATCGCCGATCCGCTGCAGATGTACCTGTCGGACATCTTCACCATCCCGGTCAACCTCGCCGGGACCTGTGCACTGAGCCTTCCCTGCGGGTTTTCCGGGACGGGGATGCCGATCGGCCTGCAATTGATCGGTAAGCCGTTTGCGGAGAGTGAAATCCTGAGGGCGGCCTATGCCTTCGAGCAGGCAACGGAGTGGCACAAGCGCCAAGCGACTATTTGAGGACGGGGCCCCATTTGCCCCTGCCTGCCAGCGAGGAATGCGATGAAATATGAAATCGTCATCGGTCTGGAAGTTCATACCCAGCTGACCACCAACACCAAGATTTTTTGCGGTTGCTCAACGGCCTTCGGCCAGGCTCCCAATACCCAGACCTGCCCGGTCTGCTTGGGACTGCCCGGTGCCCTGCCGGTCCTCAATCGGCAGGCGGTCGAGTTTGCCATCCGCGCCGGGTTGGCCACTCACTGCCAGATTGCGCCCCGCTCGATCTTTGCCCGCAAGAACTATTTCTATCCCGACCTTCCCAAGGGGTACCAGATTTCCCAGTACGAGCTGCCGGTCTGCGAGCATGGCCATCTCGATGTCGAGTTGGAAGACGGTCGCAGCAAACGGATCGGGATTACCCGTATTCACATGGAAGAGGACGCCGGCAAACTGGTCCATGGGGAATCGGCAGAATCTTCAGGCAGCTCCTTTGTCGACCTCAACCGGGCCTGTACACCGTTACTGGAGATCGTCTCCGAGCCGGATATGCGCTCGGCTGACGAGGCGATCGCTTACCTCAAAATGCTCCACCAGATTGTGGTCTACACCGGGATTTCCGACGGCAACATGGAGGAGGGGAACTTCCGCTGCGATGCCAATGTTTCATTGCGCCCCTTCGGCCAGAAGGAATTCGGCACCCGCGCCGAGCTCAAGAACATCAACTCCTTCCGTTTCATCAAACAGGCTATCGAGTACGAGGTTGAGCGACAGGCCGATCTCCTCGACAGCGGTGGCCGGGTTGTTCAGGAAACCCGCCTGTTCGACAGCAACACCGGTATGACCCGTTCGATGCGGGGCAAGGAGGAGGCCCACGATTACCGTTACTTCCCTGATCCCGACCTGGTTCCGCTGGTGATCGATGAGGCGTGGATCGAAGCCGTCCGTGGATCACTTCCCGAGCTGCCTGAGGTCAAGCGACGCCGCTTCATAGACCAGCTGGGGCTTCCGGTCTATGATGCCGAGGTGTTGACCGCCGACCGTGCCGTGGCCGACTACTTCGATGCCTGCGTGGTCATCGCCGGAGATGCCAAGACCTGTGCTAACTGGGTGATGGGTGAGGTGCTGCGCAAGCTCAAGGAGAGCGAAGCGACGATCGTTGATGCACCTGTTACTCCCGAACGGCTTTGCGGATTGTTGGCCCGGATTGCTGACAGCACCGTTTCCGGAAAAATCGCCAAGACGGTGTTCGAGAAGATGTGGCAGGCCGGCCAGACCGCCGACGACATTATCGAGGCCGAAGGGTTGAAACAGGTCACCGACAGTGGCGCCATTGAGTCGATCGTCGACGAGATCCTGGCCGCCAACTCGGCTCAGGTCGAGCAGTATCGCGGTGGTCAGGAGAAGGTCTTTGGTTTTTTCGTCGGCCAGGTGATGAAGGCCAGCAAGGGCAAGGCTAACCCGCAGATGGTGAACGAGCTGCTGAAGAATAAGCTGAAAGGCTAGTCGCCGAAAGAAAGAGAACTTCCTTCCTCTTTAAGGTCATCCCTCCGATAACTTCCAGCGGCGCAATTCGCCGATCTGTCCGGCGGCAGCAATTGCCCCGAGATAGCCTCGACCGACGGTGAATGGGCGCGAAGTCGAGTTTTGCATCTGAGCTGACGGTTCGAGCACTGACGTCAACCCCTCTCCAGTCATTTTCAGCCGGGCCTCAGTTGCGGTCCACGCCCTGAAGAAAACCCGCCGTTGCCGGCAGGCAGGGGTCTGACGCAAAACGTCCACCTGCTCTGCGGGGAGAAATTGGCGGGCCAGGGTGAGTGGTTCGAGCTGGGTATCGAATTTTTCAACATCGACCCCGACAGGCATGCCGGCGGTGACCGCCAGAACCCCCCAGACCCCAGAGTGAGCAAGGTTGAAGGCTAATTTGTCCCGGCCGGAATCGCCCAGGCCGGGTTTGCCTTTTTTCCCGTAGGCAAAGGCAAGCTCTTCGGGCGGCCGTTGAAGATAGCTGCCGAGGATTTGCCGCATCCGGGCCCGGGCCACCATCAGGCGTTTTGCATTGGTCGGATCGAGTTGGCGTGAGAAGCGTCTGTACTCATCGGCGCTGAGCAATCTCGTGAGCTCCGGTAGCGTATTGTCAGGTAGGTCAAGGCGAAACCGCCAGAGATCAATTTGCCCGTAGGCGATGGAACATCTGGTCGGCGCCAGTCTCCAGGGGGGCAGATGTCCGGTCCGCTGATGCTTTTGCACGGTCCTTCCTTGCTGAGCCATCAGTACCGACCGTCTTTCAGCCATGCCCGCAAACGATCGATCCCCTCATCGAATGAGACGGTCGGCTGATAGCCGAAATCTTGTCTGGCGGCGCTGATATCGAACCAGTGGGCAGTGGAGAGTTCCCTGGCCACGAAGCGAGTCATGGGCGGTTCGCCCTTCAGTCGTAACAGGGTGTAGACCTTCTCAAGCAGGCTACCGATCCGGTAAGCCAGTTGCGGGGAGATGGTGCGGGTCACCGGGGCGATGCCTCCGGCGTCAAGGATACGGTTGACCACCTCCCAGATCGGCAAGGGCTCGCCCTGGGAGAGAAAATAGGCCTTACCGGAGACCCTCGAGCCAATATCGAGCCGATCGGCCGCCTGGATGTGGGCTTTTGCTGCGTTGTCGATGTAGATGGTATCGACCAGACATTCGCGGTGACCGAGCCTGCGCAGGGCGCCCTTTCGGCCGCGCTCAAGGATGCGTGGCACCAGGTGATTATCCCCCGGCCCCCAGATCAGGTGCGGTCGCAGGGCCAGGGTGGCAAGTTCTTCATCGTTGGCCTCCAGTACCCGTTGCTCGGCCTCGGCCTTGGTCTGAGGGTAGAAGGCCTCAAAATGATTCGGGTAGGGAACCGACTCATCGACCCCTTCCATGTCACTGCCGTCGAACACGACACTCGGAGAGCTGGTATAGACCAGCCGTCTGATGCCGTGGGCGCGGCAGGCGCCGATTACGTTTTGCGTGCCGACCACGTTGGCTTGGTGGAACGCCTTAAAGGGTCCCCAAACCCCGGCTTTGGCCGCCACATGGAAGACGACGTTACAGCCTGATGCCGCTTTGGTGACGGCTTCGGCATCATTCAATTCACCACGGAAGTGTTCAACACCCAACTCTTCCAACCCCGGGTGCTTATTGCGTGAAAATGAGCGTACCTCGTCTCCCCGCTCACGCAGCATGGTGACGATTGCCTTGCCGAGAAAGCCACCACCGCCAGTCACCAACGCCTTCACGAGAGTTGCTCCGCTGCCCAGACCGCCAGTTTTTCCCGAAAGATCTTGGCGTTGTGGCGGATATCGACCGGGAAGGCAGGGTGGAACAACATGGTCTTGATGTTACTGGTGAGCTTGTGTCGGGCGCCGATGGCCAACAGCTCCTGGTGTAGCTGCTGCAAGTTTGAGGTGTCGCTCCCCGGTTCCAGTTCGATGCAGAGCACCGGCTGCTGGGCATCTGGCGCACCGATACCAACCAGGGCGGTACGGAACACTTGGGGGTGGGTATTGAAGATCGCCTCGCAGGGGATGGTGAACAGGGTCTCCTCCGCAGTCACCACGCGGTGGGCCTTGCGGCCGCAGAACCAGATCCGCCCCCGGTCATCACGGTAGCCGAGATCGCCCATGCGGTGCCAGAAGCCGCCCTTTGGGTCGCAGATCTTGGCCAGAGCGGTCGATTCGATGCGGCCAAAATAGCCGGAGGTCACCTGCGGACCCTTGACCACGATCTCGCCGATTTCGCCAACGGCCATTTTGAGGCCGTCGCTCCAGCGGGAGATCGGTTGTTCCGAGATGCCGATAATCTCGAGGGTCATCCCGGGGACCGGTTTACCGATGCAGACCCCCTGTCCCTGGTCCGTCGCCTGCCGGGTTTCAGAGAGAATCTCGCGGCTGCCGATCGAGCAGACCGGCAAGGCTTCGGTGGCGCCGTAGGGGGTAAACAGTTCGGCATCACCTGTCAGCATATTGGCAAACCGCTCAAGGACCACAGCTGGAACCGGAGCCCCGGCCGAAATCGCCCGCTTGAGACTCGGCAGTCTAAGCCCTTGCGCTTCTCCATAGCGGCCAATCCGGTTGATCAGGGCCGGCGAACCGAACATGGTGGTCACCTGGAACTTGTCGATGGCGTTGACGATCTTGACCGGGTCGACTTGAGCCGGTCGCGTGAAATCCATCTCCGGAATCACCGAGGTCATTCCCAGAGCCGGGGCGAACAGGGCGAACAGTGGAAAAGTTGGCAGGTCGATCTCTCCGGGGCGGATGTCGTAGACCTGGCGCAAAAGCTCGACCTGAGCGGCGAAATTGCCGTGGCTGTAGACCGCCCCTTTGGGCACACCGGTGCTGCCACTGGTGAAAAGGACCGCGGCGGTTTCGTCGGGCTCGACGCTGGCTGTCTGATAACTCTGGTCAGTAGGGGTTTTTGCCAAAAGCCTGGACAGGGTGGCTCCCCCCCAGCAGAGCTTGCGCCCCACCGTCAGCAGAATCCTGAGCGATGGTCTGCCCCAGCCGAGCAGCAGACGGGCGATGTGCGCCCTGGGGATACCGATAAACGCCTCGGGGTATGCTTCGGCCAGGCAGGTTTTGAGATTTTTGACCCCCATCCCCGGGTCGACCAGCACCGGCACGGCTCCGACCTTGAACAGGGCAAAGGTCAGGGCAAAGAACTCGAAGCCGGGCGGCACCATCAGTACAGTGCGCACACCGCGGCAGATCCCGAGTTGATCGAGGGCGTGGGCCATGCGACTGCTTTCGCGATCGAGCTCGGAAAAGGTTATGCAATCGTACTCGGTCTGCTGTTGGCTTTTCAGGCTGCGAGGGATATGAATGGCCGGGGCCTTAGGCTGCAGGCCTGCCATCGCAGGGAGGTGGGCGGCGACATTGACGGGGGCGGGCTGGCGCATCATGGTGTTGCGGTGCAAGGCTGAGCGATGGGGTGAGCTTTCAGGAAATTATCGATGATCGGGATCACCTCGTCCTTGGCATCCTCGAGAATATAGTGGCCGCAGTCGGCAAAGGCGTGGACCTCGGCCATGGGAAAACGCCGTTGCCACTCCTTGAGGAAATGCTGGTCGAACACGAAGTCCTTCAAACCCCAGCAGATCAGCATCGGTCGGTTGGCGAAAACCGTCAGGCTGGCAGCGACTTCGCTGATCAGCTCAAAGCCCGGATCTTCGGGAGCCAGGGGGATGTCCTGGACGAAACGGAGCGTGGCTATGCGGTTGGCCGGGGTGTTGTAGGGTGCGCAGTAGCTGTTGCGCAATTGTGCCGGCATCGGGTTACGTTTGCAGCCGACTTTGGCGGCCATCCGCGCGAACAGATTCAGTTGCAGCACCAGGAAGCGTCCGAGGGCGGTGTCGCGACAGATTCTGAGCGCCAGAGGGAAGTTCTTGCCGACGGGCAGGTGAAAGGCTGCGGTGTTGAGGATCACCAGGCGGGCGATCCGTTCCGGGTGGCGGGCCGCATAGGCCATGCCGATCATCCCTCCCCAGTCGTGGACCACCAGGGTTATGCGCTCGGTGACATCAAGCCGGTGGAGCAGACGGTCCAGGTCTTCGACTCTCCGCTCCAGAGTGTAGGGGTAGTCAGCCGCCGAGGGTTTGTCCGAGAGGCCGCAGCCGATATGGTCGGGAACAATCACCCGGTAGCGGTCACGTAGCGCTCCGGCCAGGTCGCGGTAGTAGAAGGACCAACTCGGGTTGCCGTGCACCATCACCACCGGGTCTCCCTGACCTTCGTCGAGGTAGTGGTGCTTCAGACCGCCCATTTCCAGGAAATGGTCCTCAAAAGGGTAGAGGTCTCCCATCGGTTACCACTGGATGCCGAGCATCAGGCAGTTCAGGCCGCTGCCGATGCCAAGGAAGCCGACAATATCTCCAGGGAGCAGGAAGTCCCTCTCCTTGGCGATCGCCGCGGTGACCGGCAGTGAAACGGTCCCCATGTTGCCGAGGAATTCAAAGGTGGTGAAGTCTTTTTGCGGAGCAATACCGATCGACTGCAGTATCAGTTTCTGATGGGCTTCGCCGACCTGGTGGCAGATCACCTTGTCGATCCGTTCAGTGGTCAGGTCGAGCTCTTTAAGGAAGGCCTCCCAGGTCTTCTTGCCGAGCTCCACGCCATGCTTCATCACCGCCACGGCGTCGGTCTGCATATAGGGGAGGTGATGTTCCGGGTCCTCGGAGTTGATTCCCCAGCGGCAGAGAGTGTGGTGCTGAGGTTCGGCGAGGTTGATGCCGCCGAGCAGGCGCGGCCGGCGTGATGGGGTGAAAGATCCGTCGGTCAGCAGCACGGCGACCGCCCCGGAGCCGCCGGTCAGGGTGGCCAGCGAATTGGTGAAGGTCTCCATGGTCGGTGTGCCGAGCATTTTGCGGATCATAATCTCGTTGATCTCGCGAGAGCTCTCGCAGGCGACCACCAGTCCGGCGCGGATCTGACCGAGTTCAATACGGTTGGCGATATCGAGCACGCCGTTGAGTACCCCGAGACAGGCGTTGGAGATGTCGTGGACCGCCACTTCGCCGCGCACGCCGAGGGCTGCGGCGACCTGGCAGGCGGTTGCCGGCTCGAAGTGTTCCCGGCAGACCCCGGCATAGACCACCGCACCGATCTCCTCGGGAGCGATCTTGCGCTCAAGGAGCGCCTTCTTGGCCGCCGAAATCGCTCCCTCCGAAATCCGTGTATTCGGTTTCCACCAGCGTCGCTCGCGGATCCCGGTCAGTGCTTCCAGTTGCCCCGGTGCTATGCGCAGGGCGTCGTACATCGGCTTCAGGCGACCCTCCAGCTCTGTGGACGTTACCACCACAGGAGCCAGCTCGTAGCCGACTGATTCGACGTAGACTCGTGAAAACCTCATTTAGATCACCATCATTCCTCTGGAAATGTACCTGCCAAAGCGAGGCCTTCCCATAGTACAAGTAAGTTCACAGAGTGTAAAGTGGTGGGCTTCAGAGGCCTTTTGAAAGAGGCGTTTCAACGTTCGTCATTCAGCTCCATCGCGGTGCGAATCTGCTCGGAGTAGTGTCTGATCAGAGCCATTTCCTGTGGGGGGATGGTTGTGTCCAGTTCCCGGGCCTGCTGATAGCTGCTCTGGGATTGTCGAAACATCGCAAGCATCTGTTCACGCTGTGCGGCAGACAGGCTCGGGTTGTTCATGATCGCCATTTGCGCTTCTGCCATGCCGGCTTCGACCTCAGGGGCCTGTTCATCGAGCAGAATCGATGCCATTCCTGTTGCACAGCGGTAGGCCACATAGAACATCCGCTCAGGTTGCCAGCCATGTTGGTCAAGCCAGCGGGTGACTTGTGAGCTCCAGATGTAGCCGTTCTCTTTGTCTCCGTAGGCTTCACCCCTCTCATCGGCCCAGGAGACGAATGCCGGCCAGTCTTGGATGAATCGCGTCAGCTCGGTTTTGGTGAAAGGGGACATCCCTTCAAACTGTGGCTGGGCCGTTGCGGCGGCGGAAAACAGCAGGATCATCAGTGCGGAAAGAATCGCCAGTTTTTTCATGGGAAACTCCTTGTCGGTTGATGTACGGTGAAGAGACCAAAAGATTGCGAAAAAACCTTGGCCAGTCGCAAGGCAGTCTGTTCGCGAATTGCCCTGTGTGCTATGGTTACCTCATGTTTCGCCTACCTCTCCAGAGAACACTGCCGGATAAGGGGCTCGACCTTGCCGGGGTCAGTTGTGTGCTGTTCGATCTCGACGGAACCCTGGTCGATGTCGACATGAATCGTTTCATCCCGGTCTACCTGCAGCGTCTGACCGCCCGGCTTGGTGACCTGGCCGACCCGCGCGCGCTGACGGCGGTGATCCGTGAAGCGGTCTACATCATGTTGAACGGCAGCAATGGCAGCCAGACCATGGAGCAGTTACTGCTCAACAGCCTGGACGGAGAGTTCGGAATCGGCGCCGATGAATACCGTCAGCGTCTAGAACTGTTCGTTGAGCACGATCTGCCCGGATTGCGACCCCTGGTCAAGGGCCACCCGTTGGCCCGACCCCTGATCGAAACTTGTCTCGTAAACGGCTGGCAGCCGGTTCTGGCCACCAATCCGATCTTCCCCATGGCCGTGGTTGAAGCCCGCATGCAATGGGGAGAAATCGACGGACTCCCCTTTCAGCATGTCACGGCCTATGAAACCTCGCGTTACTGCAAGCCGCAAGCCGGCTATTTTCACCAACTGCTTGATCATCTAGGGACTGTTGCCGAGTCCTGTCTGATGGTCGGCAACGACACCGAGCACGACCTTGCTGCCGCTCATGTTGGTATACAGACCTGCCTGCTGACACCCTGGTTGATCGACCGCACCAACGGTCACTATCAGGCCAACTGGCAGGGTGATCATGAGGAACTGCTCGGGCTGTTTCTCGATGGGTCCTCAGTGGGCCTGTGAGAACTGGTCGAGAAAAATATTAAAGGTCAGGATGATCATCAGCAGATCGTTGTCGAAGGTCTGGTTGATCGTGAAGCCCTCGTCCCGAGCCATCTCCTGAAGCCTCGCTACCGTCGCCGGGTTAAAGTAGTTATCCCTTTTGATCCTCTCGGTAGAGAGATAATCCATGATGAATTCGCGGTCGTGGCGCAGCAGGTAGTCACTGCCTGGGGCCACAAAGGCAAATTTTTCCCGTCCGACAATCTCTTTGGGTACTAAGGGCGCGGCCGCCTGCTTGAGAAGATGTTTTTCGACGCCGTCCCGGATCATCATGGCCGGCGGGATGGTGCGGACGAACTCGATCAGCTCGATATCTAGAAACGGATAGCGGGCCTCCACCGAGTTGGCCATGGCGACTCGGTCACCATGGTCGGCGAGCAGATGGTCGGCTATCCGCAGCTTGAAATCGATGTAGGAGCGCCTATGGAAAGGATCACGCCCGACCAGCCGTTGCAGGTTGACGACCGGGGAGCAGGTGCTGTCAAAAGCGTCGAGTCCCGCAACCAACTCTTCTGAATAGATGGCTTCCTTCATGCTACGCAGCGCGTAGTAATCACGCTCATAGACAAAGTACCGGTCGCCCCATAGCTGCTCACGCAGGTCCTGCTCCAGGATATGTTCAGGTTCCGGAAATTCTTCGGGCTGGCGCAACCGGTCGAGGCGATAGCCGACATATCCGCCAAACAGTTCATCAGCTCCTTCCCCCGTCAAGATCACCTTGTAGCCTGCTCCCCGGACCATACTCGACAGGGCCAGGGAGCAGGTGTTATAGGATTCCTTGAGGGGGGTCTCAGCGTGCCAGATAGCCTGAGGCAGCCTGGTGCTTATCTGTTTCCAGTCGAACAGAGTCAGGTGTCGTTGCGCCTTGATCCCCTGCAGGGCTATGTTCTGAAATCGTTGTTCATCAATTGCCGCCTGGTCGAAGCCGATTGAAAAGCAATCCCAGTTGTCCGAAGGGCGCAGTTGATGAATCAGGCGGGCCACTAGGGTCGAATCGAGGCCGCCACTCAGGTAGAAACCGACAGGGACATCGGCCTGAAGGCGACGTTCGACGGCCCTCGTCAATAGGGCCCTGAGTTGTTCGGTAACCTCATCACTATTGCGTGGAGTCTCAAGCCGTCCGGTCTGAGGATATTCCAAGTCCCAGTACTCGCACACCCGGGGGGCGCCACCGTCGGCTATCAGCAGATGACCAGGAGGAAGGGCCTTCACCCCTTCGAACATGGTGCGCGGACTGGCCAGCCCAGGGAAGGTGAGAATCTGGTCGAGGCCGGAACGGTCAATGACCGGTTGAAAACCCGGGTACTGAAAGATGGCCTTGATCTCCGAGGCAAAAACAAGGTGTCCACCGATGATGCAGTAATAGAACGGGCAGATGCCGACATGGTCGCGGGCGCCTAGAAACCTGCGGCGAGATCGGTCATAGAGGGCGAAGGCGAATTGACCGTTAAGGCGGTCAACCAGGGCATCACCATGTTCCTCGTAAAGATGGACCAGAACTTCGACATCACTGCGGGTCCTCAGTCGGTGTCCCTTCTTCTCGAGGTCTTCCCGGAGCTCTCGGTGATTGTAAATCTCACCGTTGCAGATGCAGACGACCGATCGATCCTCGTTGTAGTGGGGCTGCTGGCCGGTCTCTAGATCGATGATGGCCAGCCGGGTAAATCCGAAACAGACCTCCGGCCCCGCTTGATAACCGACCTCGTCGGGGCCACGGTGTTCGAGAGTTGCCGCCATCGCGCCGAGAATCTGTTCGGCATGCCGGCAGTCAGTCTCGAAATCAAGGGCGAAATAGCCGCTGATACCGCACATCAGAAATCTTCTTCGATCGGCATTGCCAATGCGGCAACCAGATCCTGTTGAGCGGCACCGAGCTGCTGGATGACCGTATCTGACAGGTCGACCATTGAAATGTCCGGGTCGCTGCAGGCGATTCTGGTAACAGACAAAAGGGCCTCAGCCAGTCTGGTGACAGTCTCTTCACTGTAGAGCTGACAGTCGTACTCGATGAAACCAGCGAAATGACGATCATCGAAGAACTCGAAATCGAGGTCAAAGCGGCAGGCGGTGGACTCTTCAAAGAAAGGGGTGCAGCTTGTCTCACCAAGTTCGAAGTGGGTCGGCTGGTTGTTGTGAAACACGATCATAATGTCGAACAATGGGTGTCGGTTGAAAGATTTCGGTAACTGCAGATCATCGACCATCCTGCTGAATGGATATTCCTGATGGTCAAACGCCTCCAGCATGGAGCGGTTGATCGAGGTTAGCAGGTCCCTGAAACGCCAGGAGTCATTGAACAGGGTGCGAATGGGGAGCAGGTTGAGAAAGTAACCAACCAGCCCCTGGCTTTCGGGGTGGCTGCGGTTGGCGCTAGGGATGCCGACGATCAAATCCGAAGCCCCGGTCATCGCATGAACGATCAGTTTAACCAGAGCGTGGAGGATGACGAACGGAGTCACTTGGCTGTTAAGGGCCAGTTGGCGGATTGCATCGGCCTGGTCAGCTAGAGAGATCGACAGCCTGGCCCCCTGTCCGGCTCGTTGCGGTGGTCGCGGATAATCGTGCAGAAAGTCCGGCTGCCCGGCGGTTTCGACCAGTAATTGCTGCCAGAATCGACAGTCGCCAACGCTGTCCTTCCCCTGCAGGTACTCCTGTTGGGCCAGAGCATAGTCGCGGTATTCAACGGGCAAGAGGGACAGCCCTGATGGTTCTCCACTCAACTGCGCCTGATAGATTCGGGAAAGGTCTTTTGCCAGGATCTCGTCCGACCAGCCATCACTGACGATATGATGAAAAATCAGGGAAAGAAGATGGCGATTCGATCCGAGCACGAACAGCGTGGCTCGGAACAGGGGGATCTGCTGCAGGTCAAACGGCTCAGTCAGGCGGCTGAGTATCTGCTCCTTCAGCTTTTGCTCGGCATTTGGCTGCTCACCCAACTCTACGATTTCCAGTGGTGCCGCGCCGCTGGCACAGACCTGCTGTCGGGGCTCTCCGCTCTCGGTGAGGAAGCGGGTTCGCAAGGACGCATGGCGATCAACCAATGCGTCAAGAGCACGTTTTAGTGCATTCAGGTCCAGGGGACCCTCCAGCTGGTAGGAGCCGAGGGTGTTGTAGGCACAGGAGTCCTTACTGAGCTGTTGGTGCAGCCAGAGCCCTTTCTGACCTTCGGTCAGCGGATAGCTCGCCGCCTCCGGAAACGGCCGCAGGTCGAGCAGGCTTCCCGACTGCCCCACGCTCAGAACCTTGTTAAGGGTCCGTGGTGTCGGGTTGGCGTAAATCAGCTTTAGAGGGACCTCCCTGGCCAGTTCCTGCCAGATCAATCCGGACAGGCGCACGACCTTGAGACTATGTCCACCATGCTGAAAGAAATTGTCCTCGACCCCGAAGTGCTTCGTTTCGAGAATTCGGGCAAACAGGGTCGCCAGCTTCAGCTCTTCGGCCGAGGCTTTACCGGTGCCGGCTTGTACTGCGCCGGTTGGCAGCGTTGAATCCTTTGGGGTAGACGGCTCGATCCCAATTGGCATGGTGGAACAGACTTGGGCGAGTTCACCGACCTGGCTTTCAGGCTGGGCGAGATACTGTCGGAGAACCGCCAGCAGACTGTCCGCCAGAGGGGCAACCTGCCCGGCGTGCAGGAGTTCGGCGTTGTAGCGGAAGATCATCTCGAGAGATTCCCCAGGCAGGATCACGATCTCCAGTGGGTAGTGGGTATGCTCAAAAAAACGGACGTCCTTGACCCTTACTTGCGAACTCCTGCCGGCGAGCAGCTCCCTGATCCCATCGCCAAGAGGGTAGTTTTCGAAAATCAGCAGGTGGTCGAAATGACCGTGCCCGGTCTCTGCCTGTATCTGGGCCAGGTTGATGTGCTGAAAGTGAGCTGTTTCCAGGTTCCACTCCTGAATTGCTTGGGCGAGGTTGGTGAGGGTGCCCTCAGACCCGGCAATGCGAACTGGCATCGGCAAGGTATTGATAAACAGGCCGACGATCTCTGCCATACCGGTCAGCTCTGCTGGGCGGCCGGAGACCGTGGTGCCGAACAGCAGTTCGTCGCGCTGGGTCACAGCGTGGAGCACCACGGCCCATGCAGCGACCAGCAAGGTATTGAGAGTCAGGCCATCGGTCCCGACCGCGTTCCGCAGCTTGGCCAGTTCGGCTCCTGGTAACAGCCTTTCGAGCGCGGCAACCTGCCCGGTGGAACTCTTCCCCTGACATTGCGGGAACAGCAGCTGATCTTTGGTACCTGAAAGGGCTTGTTGCCAGAAGGCGAGGGCTTGGCTTTCGTTCTGCTGTGACAGCCAGCGGAGGTAGCTGGCGAAGTCAGAAGTTTTTTCAGCAAGGACGTTCCCCTGGCAGATTTCGAGAAACTCGCGCAGCAATATGGCAATGCTCCAGCCATCGAACAGGATATGATGGAAAGTCCA
>PKTY01000067.1 GCA_002869725.1 Desulfuromonas sp.
AAAGTGTTTGTCGTGTGCCTCGGAGAAATATTCGAAATGAACCTTTCTGCCCGTTAAAGCAACCTCTCCGCAGGTTTTAATCCAGAAGGATTCCGTCGTGGGGAATAGTTCCAGGGCTGTTCTGCCGACCACCTCGCTCGCCTTTAGACCAATCATCTCTTCATAAGCGGGATTGATTTTCAGGAAACGGTAATCGACCGGCTTTCCTGTTGTGGAATCACAGATTATCTCGTGGAGGGCAAAACCATTGATCATTTCGCTGAGCAGTTGTTGCAGGTCGAGGACGGTTCTGCGTTGCTCAGTCACGTCGCGGCCGACAACCAGGACCGTCTTGACCAGACCCTCTTCATCAGGCTCAGGAATCAGGCGGCAGTTGAGAACCTTGGTCTCGCGGCCAGATGCGAGCATCATCTCATCTTCGAACAGTGTGGCAGTGTCAAAGACTTTTTTGAGGGCGTTTTCCCAGGCGCTGCATTCCTGTTCGGGGAATCCGAGTTCGCGATGGTTTTTGTCTAGAATGGCTTCAGGAGTGAGGTTGACAAGCCTTGCCATGACAGCATTGACAAAGACATGACGAAAATCTCTGTCAAACCGCATCAGGATGTCCGGGAAAAATTTCAGGAGCTGCTGCATGGCATCCCTAAGATTAGTCACTTGAGTATGGATAGAGATGCTGTTGCCCCCATGAACAAATCAATTCCATGATCGGTACCAGCGCGACATTCCCTTTTCTTTCAAAGAATACTCAACTTGTAGCGGGACTTCCGGAAGGCGAACTGTTGATCAGCGTAGAATACTCCTCGCTCAATTACAAGGATGCCCTGTCGGCAATCGGGCATCCCGGCGTAAGCCGCAAGTTCCCGCACACTCCGGGGATCGATGCGGCGGGCAGAGTCACGGGGAGAACCCTGGTGAACCTGGGCTAACTCCAGAGAACCGTTCACCCGATTTACAAGAGGCCTGGCAGAGGTCGGGCTGGTCACTGGCTTCTGCTGCGCCGGTTCGACCTATTCATAAAGAGTGCTGCTTATCAGGGCCTGTCATCAGCTTTTCGACCATCAGACCGGTCGGAACGGCAAACAGCAAGGTGAACACTGATCGGCCCAGGGAAAAGGGCCAGCCGAGAAAGCCGACTTCAAGAGGAATCATTGGCAGTTTGACCGCATAGGCGGCCAGCACAATGGTAACAACGGCCCAGCGGGCACCCTGCCTGCGCACCGCCATCAGCAGAGGGAAAATCACGTAAGGAGGACCGATCAGCAAGGTTCCGCTGAGCAGCGCGATCAACAGGGCCTTGGGGCCAGCCTCCTTACCGAGCAGGCCGGCTATCACCTCGCGGCTGATCCAGGTCTGCACCAGGCCGACCAGGCCCATGACGGCCAGGATCAGCAGAGAGACCGACAACAGCAACGAGCCTCCAGACTGTAACGCCAGGCAGGCCTTGTCGGGAGCAGCAAAGGCCGCCCACAGATAGAGCGCCAGCGTGAGGCTGACCAGCCACTGCGACATCAGCCATCGGCAAACCCTCATATCACCCCCCCGATCAAAAGCCCGATGACCAGCGCGCACAGGAAGGTCAACAGGTTGCGCCACAGGGCAAACTTCCAACCAAACACCTGGGCTTCGAATGGCAGGGTAACCACACCGACCGAGACCCAGGAGACGATAAAAGCTGCTGCGGCAGGGGGCCAGGCTCCCGAAGCAATAAACGATCCAGCAATCGGAAAAGCGGCCACCGGGGGACCGATGGCCACAGCGCCCACCAGCCCACCGTTGATCAATGCCCAAAAGCGCTGATCGGCACCGAGCCAGGCGTGGATCGTTTCAGGTGGGACAAACTGCTGGAACAGACCGATCAGGGCAAAAATGGCAAGCAGCAAGGGAGCCATCCTGCCCAGCGTCTGTCCCGAGGCAAGGAGGCTAAGTCGACTTTTTTCAGTGTCTTTGCGAAAGCAGAACAGGTAGAGAGCAAAAACCAGGAACAGGTAGGCCAGACCGGTCTTAATCAATTGGGTGCTCCGTATGCCTCTTCACCGACATCCTCTCCCCAAGGACATCAGCACTGAGTTTTTCTTCACGGCCAGCTGTCAATGCCGTCCATGATCGACCTTAACATCCTGCAGATGGGCTGAGTGGCGATAAAGAGAGTGACACTTTATCTCTAGCACGGCAACCGACAGATAACAAAAGGGGACACGTAACGAGTACATGTCCCCTTTTGTATTGCATTCAGAATAAACAGTCAGCGTTACATCATGCCGCCCATACCGCCCATTCCACCCATACCGCCCATGCCGCCCATGTCAGGCATTGCTGAAGCAGCTTCGTCCTTCGGAGCATCGGCAATGCAGGCTTCGGTGGTCAGCATCAGGCCGGAGACCGAAGCGGCGTTCTGCAGTGCAGAGCGCACAACCTTGGTCGGGTCGATGATGCCGGCCTTGACCAGATCGGTGTACTCGTCGCTGGACGCATTGAAGCCATAGGCGCCCTTGTTGTTCTTGACTTCGTTGACCACGATCGAGCCTTCCTGACCGGCGTTGGCGGCAATCTGACGCAGCGGCTCCTCAAGGGCCCGCTTGACGATGTTGACACCAAACACCTGCTCGCCCTTGACATCGACCTTGGCGACGGCCTCGATAGCACGGATCAGGGCCACACCGCCCCCGGGGACGATTCCCTCTTCGACGGCAGCACGGGTCGCGTGCAGGGCATCCTCGACACGGGCCTTCTTCTCTTTCATCTCGGTCTCGGTAGCGGCACCGACCTTGACCACAGCGACCCCGCCAACCAGCTTGGCCAGGCGCTCCTGGAGCTTCTCACGGTCGTAATCGCTGGTGGTCTCCTCGACCTGGGCGCGGATAAGCTTGACCCGACCCTGGATGTCGGCTTCGGAGCCGGCACCGTCGATGATGGTGGTGTTGTCTTTGTCGATGACTACACGCTTAGCGCTGCCGAGCATGTCGAGGGTGGCGTTCTCCAGCTTGAAACCGACCTCCTCGGAGATCACGCGACCACCGGTAAGAACGGCAATGTCTTCGAGCATCGCTTTGCGGCGATCGCCAAAACCAGGAGCCTTGACGGCGGTGACGTTGAGAGTACCGCGCAGCTTGTTGACCACCAGGGTAGCCAGTGCTTCGCCGTCTACGTCCTCAGCGATGATGAACAGCGGACGACCCTGCTTGGCGACCGGCTCGAGAACCGGCAGCAGATCGCGCATGTTGCTGATCTTCTTGTCGTGGATCAGGATCAATGCGTCTTCCTGCACCGCTTCCATACGCTCGGGATCGGTCACAAAGTACGGGGAGAGGTATCCACGATCAAACTGCATCCCTTCGACGGTCTCAAGGGAGGTTTCCATCGCCTTGGCTTCCTCGACGGTGATCACGCCTTCCTTGCCGACCTTTTCCATGGCCTCGGCAATGATGTTGCCGATGGTCTCGTCGGAGTTGGCCGAGATGGT
>PKTY01000395.1 GCA_002869725.1 Desulfuromonas sp.
CCTTTCAGACTGGCACAAGCATCAGCAGCGCTAGCCTGCGATTGCATCTTACAAAACGAGGGGGCCATCATTTAATGTGGCCCCCTCGTTTCATTCCCATCCCTGTTTTCTACGCGAATCTCTTCTTGTTTGAAAACCTTTCAGATATCGACCCTCGGAAGAGCTTCGTCACTCCTTCTTTGCGGTTGATCGCTATCTGTCATGTTATGGATCAGTACTTCGGCGCCTATGGTCGCGGTACGCCTGACCAGGTCGTCTGCCAACTCGCCATTATGGTCCCGAAAAGCCTTGATAATTTTTTTATGCTCCTGTACTGAGATCTGCATACGTCCCGGCTGGGACAGAGACGCTAGGCGAAGTCGGTTGAACTTGAGCACCAACTGGTTGATCAGTACCAGAAGTTTGTCATTGCCTGAGGCTCTGATAAAGAGTTCATGGAACTCGTTGTGCACCTTGAAGAAACTCTTGATGTCCCCTTCCTCAGCAATCTCCTGCAGTTTTCCGTTGATCGCTTCGAGACGCTCAATATCCTTGTCGGAGAGATTCTCAGCCGCCATGCGCGCTGCGTACCCCTCGAGGATACTTTTGATTGCGTAAAACTCCTCGATGTCCCGCTCGGAAAGTGTCGCTACCACCGCCCCTTTGCGTGGGATTACCCGCAGATACCCCTCGCTCTCCAGCTGTCGGAACGCCTCACGAATCGGTGTACGACTGATACCGAACCTATCCGCCAGCTCAGGCTCTGAAACCCGCTCTCCAGGCTTCATCACACCACGCAGAATTGCATCACGTATGGTTTCGAGAATCTTTTCCCGCAGGGTCTGATGACGTTCTATCGGTTTTTTACGCACCATGAAACTCCGTTCTGTTCTATGTAAATTGTATACTGTATACACTGTGTGTCAAGCTTTTTTGTTACACCCTCTGTTGCTAACCATTCTAACTGCTTGCCTTTTATATTCGCTCTGTTTATCCTCTTGAAATCTCTACTCAGGTCTTTTCATGGATCCTCTGCGCCACCTCAAGTTCTCGGTTGCCACCCTGTTCACCATCATCGGTTGCGGAACCTTCGGTTATTTTTTCATCGAGGACTGGACACTTTTTGACTCCCTCTACATGACGGTCATTACCCTTGCCACGGTCGGCTTCAGGGAGGTTCATGACCTTTCTGATCAAGGGAAAATTTTTACGATTATTTTGATTATCAGCGGAACCGGGATCATTGCCTATGTTCTCGGCAGTCTGATTCAGTTCATGGTTGAAGGGCAGTTGCTCAAACTGCTCGGGAGGAAAAAGTTGAAGACTCAAATTGGCAAACTCAACGACCACTATATTGTCTGCGGTTTCGGGCGCATCGGCCACATGGTCTCCAAGGAGTTCGGTGCCAAACCGATCCCTTTCGTAATTGTCGAAAAGGACCCGCACATGATCGAACGAATCGAGCGCGAGGGATATTGGTACGTTGAGGGTGATGCTACTGATGACGATACCCTGCTGGAAGCGGGGATAAATAAGGCAAAGGGACTGGTCACTGCGGTCACTTCCGACACGGATAATGTCTACATCACTCTGACAGCAAGAGGGCTTAACCCCTCGCTTTTCATTCTCTCCCGTGCCGGAGAAGAGGGTTCCGAAAAGAAACTGCTCCGGGCTGGAGCCTCCAAGGTCATCTCACCCTACACGATCGGCGCCTATCGCATGGCCCAGGCTGTTCTTCGCCCTTCCGTGGTCGATTTCATAGAGATTGCCACCGGGCGGGAAAGCGTCGAGCTGCAACTCGAGGAGATCCAGGTCGCCGAGTGCTCTGAACTGGTCGGCAAGAACCTTGTCAACGCCGGCATCCGTCAGTCGATGGGTATCATCATCGTCGGCATCAAACAGCCGGACGGTCACATGATTTTCAACCCTTCTCCTGCAACAGCCATCGTATCCGGAGCCACTCTGATTACTCTCGGCGAACGGCCTGCGATCAACCAACTCGAGAAGATTGCATTCGGCCAGGGGGCTTGAAATGACATCTCTGCGCTTGGGAGCCCATCTCCCCTGGTCCCGAAAATCTGAGTTTCTAAACCAGATTCTTGTGCTTGGACTTGCTCCCGAAGTCGCTTTCAAGGGACCAGACCTGGACATTCTGGAGCCAAGCGAACTCGACGACCTTGGCAGAATTGTCGCCGACAAGGGTCTGCGCCCGACCGTGCATGCCCCGTTTTTTGATCTGAACCCGGGGGCCCTCGATCCGCTGATCCGCACCGCCACCCATCAGCGACTCTCCCAGACTTTTGATGCCGCAGCGCGAATCAATGCAAAGGTCATGGTCGTCCACCCCGGCTTCGACCGCTGGCGCTACCCCAACCTCGATGAAGTGTGGACAGCAAACGCCTGCGATTTCTTCATGCCTTATCTCGCTCAAGCCGAAGCCTACGACTGCCGTCTCGCTCTGGAGAATATCTACGAGGAGACTCCCGCTACGCTCGTTGCCCTGGTTGACCATCTCTCCAGCGACTATTTCGGCCACTGCTTCGATATCGGCCACTGGCACCTGTTTGCCAAATTGTCCCTGTAAGACTGGCTCGATGCCATCGGGAACGGTCTCATCCATCTCCACCTGCATGATAACCATGGCAAGGCGGACGACCACCTGTCGGTTGGCGACGGCTTGATCGATTTCAGTCTGCTATTCTCCCGCCTTGGTCAGTCTCCAACGCCGACAATGACCCTTGAAGCCCACTCCCTGCCCTGTTTGCAGCGCTCGCTGCAGCAACTCGAACCTTACCTTACCCAGTAGCTCAGAACTTCCAACTCTTATCCCACCAGACGCAGCGAGGGCGGCCTGTTGGGCCGCCCTCGCGCATCAAATCATATTTGACACGAATCCGTCGTCTAGTGAAGCTTTTTGCTGGCGACTTGGACACGGATCATGGCTCGTTCCAGAGCCGCTTCCATGACCTTGAAACTCTTGTCCTCGCCTGCTAGCCCCTTCAGGGCCTCCTGGGCGCGACCAAGAGCAGCTTTAGCACGCTCCAAATCGATCTGGTCGGCAGGTTCAGCCGTTTCAACGAGAATCGTAACCACATTCTCCTCGACTTCGACGTAACCCCAGTTGACCGCAACATGAAAAGTCTGGCTTCCTTGCTTGTAGGTCAACTCTCCAATCCGCAGCGTTGTCAGCAACGGCGTATGCCCGGGGAGAACCCCGAACTCACCGACCAATCCAGGAGCGGTCACCTCATCGACCTCTTCCGAGAGCACCCTTTTGTAGGGGGTCACTAGTTCCAGTTTCAGCTTATCTGCCATCTATCGTATACCTCTGGCTTATGGTCGTTGGCACAGCCTTGTTAGACCTGCCGCTTTGACCCGATACTATCTCACATTGACCCCAGATCAAGCCGCCAGTTGCTTGGCCTTTTCGAGGGCTTCTTCCATGGTACCCACCATGTAGAATGCC
>PKTY01000133.1 GCA_002869725.1 Desulfuromonas sp.
AAGCTGAAGATGATGTCTCCCATGTCGGCCGAAGCGACCGTGGTGCGCAACTACATCGACTGGCTGGTCTCGCTGCCGTGGCGCAAGGGGAGCAAGGAACAGATCGACCTGGACAGGGCCGAGCAGGTTCTGGAAGCTGATCATTTCGGGCTTGAAAAAGTCAAGGAGCGGATTCTTGAATATCTGGCCGTCCAGGCCCTTGTCAAGAAGATCAAAGGGCCGATTCTCTGTCTGGTAGGTCCTCCGGGGGTCGGAAAGACCTCCCTGGGTCGCTCCATTGCCTCGGCCACCGGTCGCAAGTTCATCCGGGTTTCGCTGGGAGGAGTGCGTGACGAAGCGGAAATTCGCGGCCATCGCCGTACCTATATCGGAGCCATGCCTGGCAAAGTCATCCAGGGGCTGCGCAAGGGCGGCACCCGCAACCCGGTTTTCCTTCTTGACGAGGTCGACAAGATGAGCACCGATTTTCGTGGTGACCCGTCATCGGCCCTGCTTGAGGTCCTCGACCCTGAACAGAATCACGCCTTTGGCGATCATTTTCTGGATGTCGACTACGATCTTTCTACGGTGATGTTCATTGCTACGGCCAACAATCTCGCCGCCATCCCCGGTCCTCTGCGCGATCGGATGGAGGTGATCCGTATCGAGGGCTACACCGAAGAGGAGAAGGTGCGTATTGCCGAACGCTACCTGGTTCCGAAACAGTTGGAGACCCATGGACTGGGTGTGGATCGCCTGACCTTCTCCGAGGGGGCCTTGCTGGAGATCATTCGCCTCTACACCCGCGAAGCCGGCGTGCGTAGCCTGGAGAGGGAGATCGCAAATATCTGTCGCAAGGTGGCTCGTAAAGTGGTCAAGGACGGAGGGGCGGATCGCAAGTACCAGGTTGGTGCGCCACAGGTCAAAGCCTACCTTGGTGTGCCGCGTTACAGTTACGGCCGCAAGGACGAGGAGCATTTTATTGGTCTGGTCAACGGTCTGGCCTGGACCGAGATCGGTGGCGAACTGCTTACCGTGGAGACGGCAATTGTTCCCGGGACCGGTAAAATTACCATGACCGGCAAGCTTGGTGAGGTGATGCGCGAGTCGGCCCAGGCGGCTTTGAGCTATGTGCGATCTCGCTGGCTGCAGCTTGGGCTCGAACAGGATTTTCACAGCAGTATCGATATCCACATTCATGTTCCGGAAGGTGCTGTCCCTAAAGACGGCCCCTCGGCCGGGATCACCATGGCGACGGCCCTGGTGTCAGCCTTGACCGGCCGACGGGTCGACTCTGATGTTGCCATGACCGGTGAAGTGACCCTGCGGGGGCGGGTTCTGGCGATCGGTGGCCTCAAGGAAAAGCTGTTGGCGGCCAAGCGTGCCGGAATTCACAAGGTACTGATCCCCAGGGAGAACGAGAAAAATCTCGAGGATGTGCCGGCCAATATTCGTCGTGCCTTGGAGATCTGCCCGGTCGGGCACATGGACGAGGTCCTGGATCAGGCGATTGCTGGAGGTCTGAATATTCAATCGGCCGGGGAGGAATCCGGCTTTACCAAGGACAGCGAGAAATCGGTTCGTCACTAGTTGACAGGGCAAATATTGTCTTGACTCGATTTTCAGCTCTCTGTTATAACGAACTCCGTTTTTAGCGGGGTTTATCATTCTCTTACTTTGCGGAGGTATGTTGTGACTAAAGCCGATCTTGTGAATGCGATTGCTGAGAAGGCGGGACTGACGAAAGCTGATGCCGAGAAGGCTTTGAAGGCGGTGACCGACACCATCGAAGAAGCCCTGAAAGCAGGTGAGAAAGTTTCTCTGGTCGGTTTTGGCACCTTCAGTGTTGGTGACCGGGCTGCCCGCGAAGGGCAGAATCCCCAGACTGGCGAGAAGATTAAGATTGCGGCAGCCAAGGTTCCCAAGTTCAAGGCCGGCAAGGCCCTGAAGGACGCCGTCAACTAATTTGTTTTTATACCGTTGCCTCCTCCTTGCCGAGGGCGGTGGCGGGTTGAAAAAAATAGGAGACTTCAGGACTCGCGGCCGAAAGGCCCCTGTCGTCTCCTGTTTTGTGTCTAAGTTCGGGGGCTGTAGTAGAGTCGGTTACAACGCCGGCCTGTCACGCCGGAGGTCGCGGGTTCGAGTCCCGTCAGCCCCGCCATTCTTAGGGCGAATAGCTCAGCTGGGAGAGCATCGGCCTTACAAGCCGAGGGTCACAGGTTCGAGCCCTGTTTCGCCCACCAGTTGAAGTGTAGCAGTAACGAGTTGAATATCAGACCATTGGGGCTGTAGTAGAGTCGGTTACAACGCCGGCCTGTCACGCCGGAGGTCGCGGGTTCGAGTCCCGTCAGCCCCGCCATTTTTTCACGAGAGGCGATATCCTTGAGAGGGGTGTCGCCTCTTGTGTATTGGGCGAAACAGTTGCGGTTGCCATTGACTATGCAGTCGATTTATCGATAGACTGTGAACGCTTTACGTTGAGAAAATTATCCAGATTTTGAGGAGATTTTGCATGAATCTACAGGTCAGAACCCTTTCAGTTTTCGTCGCCCTGGTTTGGGGTATTGTCGGGGTGGCTGTTGCCGCCCAGGAAAACGGTTTATCAGCGCAGACTGTGGCCAAGGTCGGCAATATTGCCATCAGTCAGGTCGAACTCGAATACAAGTTTCAGCAGGCTGTGCCGATGGTCTCGAGTTTTCATGGTGGCATCAAACCAGAGAGGGTTGCTGAGCTTCGCCAGGAGTCGTTAGATAAACTGATTGAACGGGCTTACAAGGTTCAATATGCCATCGAAGAGGAGGTCTCTGTTGACGGTGAGGTGGTGGAGGCCGAGTGGCAGAAGATACTGAAGAAAAATAGCAATCTGGCGCAGTTTGTAGGAACTCCCCTGGGGAGTAAGCTGCGGGCAAATATCTATTTCGACCTGCTGGCAAATCAGGCGGAAAAAGTTGCCGTTGAAGATAAAATCACGGTCAGCGACGGGGATGTTTTGAAGCACTACCAGAAGAACAAGGAAAGGTACTTCCGTCCCAAGCTCTATACAGCCAGCCATATTCTGGTCAAAGTCGACCCGGCTTCAAATGCTGAAGAGCGTGGCCAGCGCAAGGTTAGGGCCGACGAACTGATGAAGCGCGCCCAAGCCGGGGAGGATTTTTATAATCTTGCCTACCGCGAGTCGGACGACCGGACGAAATATGTCGGAGGAAGCCTCGGTTCTTTTCACGCCGGTCAGACCGTCGCCGAGTTTGATGCAGCGATTCAGAGTATGAAAGCTGGCGAGATCGCCGGTCCGATCCGGACCATGTACGGCTATCATATTATTAAACTCGACAAAGTGGATGAAGCACGACAGTTGGAGTTTGATGAAGTATCAGCTGCAATTCGGACTGACTTGAAAAAGGCTGAGCGCGAAGAACTTTATACCTCATGGATGGGCAAGCTTAAAGAGAAGTACGCTGTTGAGC
>PKTY01000244.1 GCA_002869725.1 Desulfuromonas sp.
AAAAGCAGCCCAGTCCCGGGGGGAAACCCCGCTGGAGTTGGCCGACCGGGTGGTCAAGCGTTTTCAGGCTCTCTGGGAAAAACTCAACATTTCTCACACCGATTTCATCCGCACCTCCCAGGAGCGTCACAAACTGGCAGTCCAGGAGATCTTCCGCATCATCGAGGCCAAGGGAGACATCTATCTCGGCGAATACGAAGACTGGTACTGCACCCCCTGCGAGACCTTCTGGACCGAAACCCAGCTGATGGACGGCAACTGCCCGGATTGTGGCCGACCGACCGACAAGCTCAAGGAGGAGTCGTACTTCTTCCGGATGAGTCGTTACCAGGAGCAGCTGCTGGCTCACATCGAGGCCAACCCGGATTTCATCCAGCCGAAAAGCCGCCGCAACGAGATTTTGAGCTTCGTTCGCGAAGGACTGCGCGATCTCTCCATCTCCCGCACCACCTTCTCCTGGGGAATCCCGGTCCCCGGCAACGACCGCCATGTCATCTATGTCTGGTTCGACGCCCTGACCAACTATATCAGCGCGCTGGGCTATCCCGACCAGTCCGGCGACTACGCCAGTTTCTGGCCGTGCGATGCCCATGTGATCGGCAAGGATATCCTGCGCTTTCACACCGTCTACTGGCCGACCTTCCTGATGGCGGCCGGCCTCCCCCTGCCGCAAAAGGTGTTCGCTCACGGCTGGTGGACAGTCGAGGGGCAGAAGATGAGCAAGAGCCTGGCCAACGTGGTCGAACCGAACATGCTGATCGAAAAGTACGGGGTCGATGCCATCCGCTATTTCCTGCTGCGCGAAGTCCCCTTCGGTCTCGATGGAGACTTCTCCCACAGCGCCCTGGTTCACCGTATCAACTCCGACCTGGCTAACGATCTCGGCAACCTGGTCAGCCGTTCGACAGCTATGCTCAACAAATATTTCCAAGGAACCCTGCCCCAGCCTGGCACTCCTGAAGCCGTCGATCTGGCGCTTACCGAAAAATTTTCAGCAGCCTTCAACACAGTCGACAGCCAGATGAACGATCTGGCTTTCAACAAAGCGCTGCAGAGCATCTGGGAGCTGATCTCGGCCGCCAACAAGTATATCGATGAAACCTCACCCTGGGTGCTGGCCAAGGATGAGACCAACCGCGAGCGACTCGCTACGGTCATGTACCACCTGCTCGAAGCGGTGCGTCTGGTCAGCCTGCTGGTCGACCCGTTCATGCCCGAAACCGCAGAAAAAATCGATACGATTCTCGGCCTGGAAGCCCGCCACGCGCAGTTGCAGGGCCAGGATCAGTGGGGCGGACTGAAAGCCGGGGCGCAGGTCAGCAAGGCGTCGCCCCTCTTTCCGAGGATCGAAGTCGAATAGTAGCGACGGCGATAGTTCTCCTCTACAGAGAGACGGGAACAGGTCGGGGTCAGTTCCTTCATCTCGCACCTCACGAGCCAGGGACAGTCCTGTGAAAAACCGCGACAGTCCCCTCACCTCGAACAATTCAACAGAATCTCCATGACCTCTCCCCTGATCGACACCCACGCTCATCTCGATTCCGGCCAGTTTCACAGCGACTTGGACGATGTACTGCAGCGCGCCGCTGACCAGGGCGTCGGCACCATTCTGACTGTCGGCTGCGACCTCGAAAGTTCGCGTCGCAGCATCGATCTGGCGCTGCGCTACCCGAATGTCTACGCCAGCGTCGGGGTACATCCCCACGATGCCGGTCAGGTTGATCGTCTCGTGCTGCGAGAGTTGGCGCGCATGGTCGAAGCGGTCGACAAGGTGGTCGCCATCGGCGAGATCGGCCTCGATTTCTATCGCGACCGCAGCCCGCGCGAGGTCCAGAGGCGGGTGTTCCGTGAACAGATCCGCCTGGCCAGAGAACTTGGCAAGCCGTTGATCGTTCACGATCGCGATGCCCATCAGGAGGTTCTGTCTATCCTGGCCGAAGAGAAGGCTTTTGATGTCGGCGGCGTATTACACTGTTTTTCCGGCGACCTGGCCATGGCCAGAGCCTGCGTGGAGATGGGTTTTCTGATCTCCTTTGCCGGGCCGTTGACCTACCCGAAAAACGACGGCCTGCGCGCCATTGCCGCTGCGTTGCCCGCCGATGTCCTACTAATTGAAACCGACTGTCCTTACCTCGCCCCCCAACAACAGCGCGGCCGACGCAACGAACCGGCTTTGGTGCGACAGACGGCAGAGCGGTTGGCGGACATCAAGGGGCTCTCCCTGGAGGATATCGCCCGCATCACCAGCCACAACGCCTGGCGGCTGTTCGGCATCGGCCAGGTCGACCAGCAGGCCCGCATCGCCTACCAGATCCGCGACAGCCTCTATCTGAACATCACCAACCGCTGCACCAACCGTTGCACCTTCTGCGCGAAGTTTCACGACTTCACCGTCAAGGGACACCAGCTCTGCCTCGACCACGAGCCGACCAGCGAGGAGGTCAAGGCCGCCATCGACGATCCAGGTCGCTACCGTGAAGTGGTGTTCTGCGGCTACGGCGAACCCCTGCTGCGCCTTGAACTGGTCACTGAGGTCGCTACCTGGTTAAAGAAGAAGGGGGTTTTGGTACGGATCAACACCGACGGCCAGGCCAACCTGGTGCATGGCCGCAATATCCTGCCGGAACTTGAGGGGTTGGTTGATGCGCTCAGCGTCTCACTCAACGCCGCAGACGCAAAGACCTATCAAAAGATCTGTCAGTCGCAATTCGGGGAGACGGGATATACAGCGGTTCTCGAATTTCTGCAACTGGCTAAAAAGTCGATCCCATCGGTCACCGCCACCGCCGTCACCCTGCCGGGGGTCGATATTGAAGCCTGCCGCAGGATTGCCGAACAGCTAGGAGTCGATTTCCGCCCCCGTGAGTACAACGAGGTCGGCTGAGGCTTTCAAAGCCCCTGCTGCCCCCTGTTGGAGTGGCAGGAGGCAAATCGACTCAACATTCATTCCCCAACACCCCGTCGAAATACTCGACAGTCCTTGCCAACCCATCGCGCAGAGCGATCTGCGGTACCCAGTCGAGTTCCTTTCGAGCTTTGGAGATATCCGGCTGGCGCTGCTTTGGGTCGTCGGCGGGGAGCTCCTTGAAGATCAGTTGCGACTTCGAGTTGACCATCGCGATCACCAGTTCCGCCAGTTGCCGGATGGTGAACTCAACAGGGTTTCCGAGGTTGATCGGCCCCGTCAGTTGATCGTCGGTCGCCATCAAGCGGATGAACGCTTCGATCAGATCGTCACAGTAGCAGAACGATCGGGTCTGGGAACCGTCGCCGTAGATGGTGATATCCTCTCCTTTGAGCGCCTGGACAATGAAGTTGGAGACCACCCGCCCATCGTTGATGTGCATGCGCGGCCCGTAGGTATTGAAGATGCGGGCGACCTGGATCGCCCCTCCGTGCTGACGACGGTAGTCGAAAAACAGGGTTTCGGCGCAGCGCTTCC
>PKTY01000230.1 GCA_002869725.1 Desulfuromonas sp.
TAGCCGTATCGATCACCACCTGCCGGTTGTTCCATGTGAGGAGCAGACTGCAGCGGGTTCGCTGATTGCGGGGGTCGCTGGACCGGCAGACTGCACACTGACAACCCAGCACCGGCACGCCAGTACTGGTGCCGCTGCCAAGAACTTTCAGGAGCAGATCGCCACGCCTCATACCTTGAAGGCTCCGACCTCCTGCTCGAGGGCCTCGGTCAACCTGGCCAGAGTATCGACCACGTAATCGAGTTCTGCAGTACGGCTGGCATTGTTCTCGGCCACCTTGTGGACACTTCCCACGGCACCGACCACTTGCCGGCTCCTCTCGGAGAGCTCGTGGGTAGCTTCCTCGATCCTCCCGATCAGCGAACGGATCTGCTCCATGCTCTGATTGATCTGTCGACTCCCTTTGGCCTGTTCGCTGGTACTCTGTTTGCCATGGGCCGCAATGTCGCGCATCATCTCGGCGCTCTCTGCCAGCTGACGGGTTCCGGATGTCTGCTGATTGATGGCGGTGGCGATCTGCTCGAGCATCGCCGCAACCTGGTTCATCGAATCGGTCACCTGGCGACTGCCCCTAGCCTGCTCGCCGGTCGCCCGCACGATGCTGTTGACCTGCTCCATCGCCTTGGTGGTGCTCGCCCGGATCTTCTCAAGGGCCGCGCCTGCCGACTGGGAGCGCCTGACCTCCTCGTGAACACGGTCGCTGCCATCTTTCATCGCCAGCACAGCTTCCTGAGTCCCATGTTGGAGGTTGCTGATGATGGTGCTGATCTCGCGGGTCGAGACCGCGGTGCGTTCGGCCAACTCGCGGATCTCGTCGGCCACCACCGCGAACCCCCGGCCATGCTCGCCAGCCTGGGCGGCGATAATCGCCGCATTGAGGGCCAGCAGACTGGTCTGGTCGGCCACTTCGTCGATCACGGTAAGAATCTTGCCGATGGCACTCGACTGGTTGCCTAGTTCCATGATGGCGCCACTGGCCCGATCAACGGTCTGGCGGATCGACTCGATGCCGCGGATCGTCTCTTCGACGGCCAGCATTCCCTGCTTGGCATCTTCGGTTGCTTCACTGGAAAGCCGGCTGGTCTGCTCGGCATTTTCCTCGATCTCCTTGATCGAGGCGTCCATCTGCAACATCGACGAAACCGTTACTTCCGTTGAGGAGGTGAGAATCCCGACGTTTTCAGCGACCTCCTGGCTGGAGACTGACATCTGGTTGATGGAGCTGGAAATCTCATCGACAATGTTGAACAGCTTCTCCATCTGCCCGGCGATCTCCTCGATGGTCGCGCCCAGCTCCAGGGTCGCTGAGGAGCTCTCTTCCGCGGAGCAGACCAGGTGGCCGATATTATCGGCAATACCTATAGCCGCTTCATCGATCTTTTCGATAGCCCGCGACGATTCTTCCAGAGCCTGGGACTGCTGGACCGCCCCTTCCATCACATCATGCGATGACAAACGAATTTTGTCGTTGGCCTGACCGAGGTCTTCCGTCACGTTGCGAACCCGGCCGACCAGTTCCCGTTGCCTCACCAGAAACCCGTTGAAGCAGTTGGCCAGGGCGCCGATCTCGTCCTGAGTGCCTACTTTCAGTTCGCGGGTCAAATCTCCCGAACCTCCAGCCAACTCGCCCAGGTTGTCGACAACTTCCTGCAGCGGTCTGACGATTTTGCCGACGATCGCCACAGCCACCAGCGCGGCGGCAAGCGCAGCAAGAACGACAGCGACCATCATGGTCTGGCGCATCCGCGTACGAGCCTGCCCGACATCCTCAACATCGATTGCTACCAGCACCCCCTGCTCCCCGTCACCCAAGGGCCTGTGCCTGAGAAGGTGAGTCTTGCCGGCAATGGTGAGCGATGCAGCGGTATTGTTGGCGAGGATTGATGACAGGCCGATATGAGTCATCTCGGCGGTAGTCGTTGCGGCAATTCCCTGATCACCGTAAAAGGCGACCGTCTGCCGACTGATTCGACCGATCCGCTCTGCAAAGGCCTGATCGAAGAAGACCACTCCCACCAGATGACCGATGGCATCGCCATAAAGGCGCACGGGAGCAGCAGCAACCAGACCTAAACGGGAATCGAAGCTGCCGATGACCGCATGGGGCTTGCCCGCAAGGCTGGCTTGAACAACCGGATGGCCTGAATCCGAATGCCCTTCAAGCTTCTCCGCCTGGTTGAAATAAGCCTGGTATAACAGTTGTCCCTGGGGATTGAGAACCTGAATCTGGTTGAACGGCAGTCGTTCCATTCCCGCCACGACCGACTCCAACTGCGCATCGTTGCCGGTCAGCCCGCTTGAGTAAAGAGCGTTGACCAGCAAAGGGTTTTCACCAAGCAAGGTCAAATACTGGAGAGCCTCTACCCTTTCTGACTCGATCACCTGCTCGACATAGTCAGCGGCCTGCGTCAATCGCAGAACACTCTGCTGGTTCAATTCATCTGTCGACGCCGACCCGACTATCCATAGCGTCACCAGCAGCGGCACCAGCGCAGCCGTCAAAATGCCCAGAATGATTCTGGTCCGCAATTTCATAATTGCCAAACCCTCGTTTCAACAAGAACTCAAATGGTTGTTTAGCCCCGAAAGAAAAGATCCGTCACACCTATTGAATCTTCGGCACAAAGTGTCGAGCCAGGATTTCCTGGCCACGGGGGCCGGTTGCCAGCTCGATAAAGCGAGCCAGCCCCCCTTGTGGCACTCCCCTCGTCACCAGTGTCAGCGGTTTCGCCAGGGGGTAACGGCCGCCAGCGAGATTCTCGGCAGTCGCCTCGACCTCATCGACCTTGATAATTTTAACTCCTTGCTCATTGACCATGCTCCGGCTCAACGCCGTGATAGCGCTCTGGAACAGCGTAACCTGCTTATCCGCTTCCGCGACAATGCCGGCCACCACCTCACGCTTCAGGTAGGCACTCTCACCGAGAATCAGGTTTTGCACCGAAGATCGCATCCCCGACCCTCGTGGGCTGGTCACGACTATGATCGGCAGATCAGGCCCCCCGACATCCTTCCAATGATCGATCTCGCCACTGAAAATCGCCTGCAACTGCTCAAGTGTCAGACTCT
This sequence comes from Desulfuromonas sp., assembly GCA_002869725.1. GTDB lineage: Bacteria > Desulfobacterota > Desulfuromonadia > Desulfuromonadales > BM103 > BM103. The sequence goes on from PKTY01000230.1 coordinate 3,070, forward strand.
CGACCGGATTGGCCTGGTTAACAACAATCGTCAGCATATCCCAGCCGAGAAAATGCTCCACCAGTCCGGCAGACTTCTCTTGCTGGGTCAAGCGGCGACCAGCACCGGCAACGTCGATTTCCCCTTTCAGCAGGGACGCAAGGCCGGGGGCTGTATTCCCCCCTTCGATACTGAACAACAGGTCTGTCTGGTCGGCGAAGACCCGAGCGGCCTCGGGCATAAAAAAACGTTGCAGGGTGGTCGCCCCCGCATATCGCAAATCGCCTTCAGCCAGAGATGGTCCACAAACGCCCAGCATCAGGACCAGCACAAACAACAGGGAACGCAAGATTGACATCAATCCCTCCATCAACAGGACTATTGACTAAACGGGTAGGGTTGGAACAACCGGTCAGGAAAAATTTCGGTCTGTCAATCTAGCATCACTATTCGGGTTCAGGCAACCGGCTTGATGCTTGCCGCTGCCTCCGAGAGGCGACATCTCAGAACTTAAAGACCTGAAAACATCAGGTCGACAATAAACGGCCGATGCCCAGCCGCTAAAAAGGCCGACGGCTTTTTCCGGGCTCGTACTGACCGACAAACGGCGTCATGGTAATGGTCAAGCCTTGCACGAATTGCCCGGTCGGCACCGTAACCGACTGGGCAGTAGCTCCCCCATATTTACCGTAGGGTTCACCGGGGCTCGGCATATCCCAGGCATGAATGCGCGCCGCCAGGTAGAAGGTCCCGCCTTGCGGCAGGTAGATGGTGAATTCCCCCTGTTCATCGGAAAGGGTGGAGGCAAAATCCGGCAGCCGCTTAAGCTCGGGATCGGAATAAGCCATGGCAAAGCCACCCATGACCGGCTGTCCACCGCTATCAACCAGGACCCCACGGATACCGGTTGAGGTTTCCCGGTCGACCACCCGGCTCTTGAAAAACATCGGGGCCTTCATCGGTACCACGGCGAGATCGACCAGAGCGATTTTGCCGGGCTCGATCCTGGTGACAATCCGCTGATGTTCCGAATAGAAATCCCCGGGGGCCAGCGGCCCGGTCGCATCGCCGCTTATTCGCTTGCGGGCCACGACATAATAGATACCCGACGGCAATTCAAGACTGTAGACTCCCTGATCATCGGTCGGCAAAGAGATGAACTGCGAAGGGCCGAGCAGATTTGAGATGGTGTCCGGATAGATATTCACGTAGCAGCCACTGAGTGGTTCCCCGGTCGTTTTCAGGGTTACCTTCCCCCTGATACCGGTTGTTCCTGCTCCGTCCTGATAGTTACTGACGACAAGCGGCTCCTCCAGGATGGCGGACGCCTCCTGAGCGGAGCCTTTGGCAGCCATCTGGCAGGCCCCCAGAGTCAGTCCAATCAGAATTATCAGGTTCATCCCCAAAAGTGTGTGAAAGACTCTTCGGTTCATGACAACCTCCTCGATCCGATATGGAAACAACCGTCCAAACTCCCTGATATCACAATCCTTAACAGTCTAACGTTCTGACCGAAAAAGTCAAAGAAACCCTGTCTGGCTCACGGAAAATCTGGCCAAACCAGGACGTTTTGGCTAAGATGACCTGTCATTCAACAGGTCATGTTTCAAATCGGTCGACTAATAACTCTGCAGCAACGCCCAGAATTATACCTAAAGGAGCTTCCATGGAACTCAAAGCACGCGCAAAAGACCCTTTCAAGGTCAAGGCCTCCTGTCTGATCCTCGGTGCCTGGGAAAAGGGGTTCAGCACCCCCCTGCTCAGCAGGCTCGACCAAACCATGCAGGGCGCGATACGACGGGCGGTGCGTTCGGGAGAATTCAGCGGCAAAAAGGGGGAGATGCTGATCCTGCATCCATCGCCCGAGTTCCCGGCACAGAAGATCCTTCTGGTCGGGGTTGGACCCCGCAACCAATTTGACCTTGAGCAGCTACGCCAGGCAGCTGGCCGTGCACTGGGAGCGCTGGTCGGACAACACCTCAGCCAGGTCGTTTGTGCTCTCCCCCTGCTCGCAATTCCTCAGGCAGGGCTCGCCGAACGGATCCAGGCAACGGCTGAAGGGAGCCTGCTGGCCACCTATCGATTCACACGCTACCAATCCCGCAAGACGCTGCAGGAGACCCTGCTCCCCAAGGGACTGACCCTTTTGGTCGAACGCCCCAAAGACCTCGAGCAGGCCGATCAGGCCATCAGCACCGCGACACGAATCTGCCGTGCCGTCAGCCTTGCCCGTGACCTGGTCAACGAACCGGGCAATGTCAAATCACCGGAATGGCTGGCTGACCAGGCTCGGGCCGCTGCCGCCGAGGGGGAGTTCAACTGTACTGTGATCGATCGGCAGTCCCTGGTTCGCGACGGGTTCGGGGCACTGCTCGGGGTTGCCCAAGGGAGTGAGCGTGAGCCTTGCCTGATCCTGCTGGAACACCTGGGAGGGCCAGCTGATGCAGCCCCTGTTGCCCTGGTCGGCAAGGGAGTGGTGTTCGATGCCGGCGGCATCTCCCTCAAGCCGGCCGAGAAGATGGATGAGATGAAGATGGACATGGCCGGAGGAGCCGCCGTGATCGGCACGCTGCTCGCCGCCGCCCTGCTCAAGCTCCCCATCAACCTGGTCGGGGTCATCCCGGCAGTCGAAAACCTCCCTTCCGGCTCGGCAATACGCCCTGGCGACATTCTGACCAGCCTTTCGGGTAAAACCATCGAGGTCCTCAACACCGATGCCGAAGGGCGTCTGATCCTGGCCGACGCTTTGACCTATGTCAAACGCTTCGCCCCAAGTTTGGTCATTGACCTGGCGACTCTGACCGGCGCCTGTGTGATTGCCCTGGGCCAGCACGCCAGTGCCGTGCTCGGCAACGACCAGAGTCTGGTCCGACAACTGATCAAAGCCGGAGAATCGTGCGGCGAGCGCTTGTGGCAACTCCCCCTCTGGGACGAATATGATCAGCAGGTCAAAAGCGAGGTGGCCGACCTCAAGAACACCGGTGGCCGGCCAGCCGGGACGATCACTGCGGCAGCCTTTCTGAAGCCTTTCGCCGAAGGGACCCGGTGGGCCCATATCGACATCGCCGGCACCGCATGGCGCGACAAACCAGCCCCTTACGCTACCAAGGGAGGGACAGGGGTCGGGGTTCGTCTGCTGTTGGCATACCTGCAGAGTCTCTCTTGTCCACGAAGCTAGGGCAGGAGGTGATTGTGTCCTGACAACCGATCGTTTGCAGCATAAATGGATTGTCTTCACCCAACAAATGATGCCATCATGACCGCCGAAAAAATTTCGACCCTTCAAGGAGATAACGTCCATGGATCGTAACCTGGCACTGGAATTGATTCGCGTTACGGAAGCGGCCGCCCTGGCCTGCGGCCGCTGGGTCGGCAAGGGTGACAAGATGGCTGCCGATCAGGCGGCCACTGAAGCAATGCGCCGCACCCTGGAAGCGATTGACATCTGCGGGACCGTCGTGATCGGCGAGGGGGAGATGGACGAAGCACCGATGCTCTACATCGGCGAGAAGGTCGGCCGCGGTAATGGCCATGAGGTTGACATCGCTGTTGACCCCCTGGAGGGGACCAATATCTGCTCCAAGGGGATGAACGGCTCGATCGCCACCATCGCCCTGACCACCCGGGGCGGGTTTCTTCACGCTCCGGACATGTACATGGAAAAGATTGCCGTCGGTCCGAGCTGCAAAGGGGTGATCGACATCAATCTTTCACCGACCGAGAATCTCCGGCGTATCGCTGAGGCGAAAAGCTGCTACATCGAGGATCTGACCGTGGTCATCCTCGACCGGCCACGCCACGACAAGGCCGTGGCCGAAATTCGCAAGGCCGGAGCGCGGATACACCTGATCAGCGATGGCGACGTCGCCCCGGCAATTGCTGCTGCCGTTGAAGGGAGCGGAGTCGACATGCTGTTTGGCATCGGCGGAGCCCCGGAAGGAGTCCTCGCCGCATCCGCCCTCAAATGCATGGGGGGGGACATGCACGGCCGCTTGGTCTTCATGAACAACGAGGAACGGGATCGGGCCAGACAGATGGGGATTGATGATTTTGACAAGATCTACCACTGCGAAGACCTCGCTGGAGGAGACGTGGTCTTTGCTGCCACCGGCGTGACCAACGGCGACCTGCTGCACGGCGTACGCTACTATTCGGGAGGGGCTGAAACTCACTCGGTGGTCATGCGCTCCAGGAGCCGTACCATTCGTTTTATCAAGTCGCGCCATAGCTTCGACTTCAAACCGCTTTACTGACCTAGTCGGCGCTTGAACGCGCGTGGAAACTTTCTTCCTTGCCTGCTGGCCGACATCTTGCTAGCATTGCGATATTTTTCATCATCCTGTTGAGGTAAGCTCATGCCGATCATCACGATTTCGCGCCAGATGGGAAGTGGTGGCATCCCGATCGCTCACAAAGTTGCCGAAACCCTCGGCTACACTCTCATCGACGGCGAAGCCATTATTGAGGTCGCCGACAGCTATGGCCTCTCGCCAGACGCGGTCGAGCAGGCCGACGAAAAGCCGCCCCATTTTGTCGACAAGCTCGATCATAAACAGGTTCTCGATCTGCATATGATCGAACTGATCATTCTCGAATACGCCCTGAAGGGGAACGTGATTATCTACGGCCGCGGCGGTCAGGACCTGCTCAAGGATATCAACAGCAAGCTGAGGGTGCGCATCATCGCTCCCTTCGAGGAGCGGGTGGAACGCTGGGCCGAACGGGAGTGGCTCGATCCGGACCATGCCAGATATCTGGTGCGCAAAAGCGATCAGCAGCGAGCTGGATTCATTAAATATTATTTCGACCGGGACTGGGACAACCCCCTTGATTATGATTTGATCATCAACACCGGCAGTCTGACCGAGGAGATTGCCGTCAAACTGATCTGCGACGCCATCAATGACAGCAACCTGGCCGATTGCAAGGCGGAATGCAAGAAAATGCTCTCCGACCTGATCCTGCGCAAAAAGCTGGAAATCGCCATCATTGCCGACGGAACCATCGATTCCTACCTGCTGGAAATCAGTGTCGAGGAAGGCGTTGCAACCCTCGGCGGGCAGTTGCATTCACGAGACGAGAAGAAGAAGTCCCTCAAACTGGCCAATGAGCTTGAAGGGATCAAGAGCGTCTCTGACAAGATCCGGATTGTCGAATACCGTAACAACCCTTCTGAACATTGAGGCCCGCCGGGACAACTTGCAGCGAATCGACCGTGCGGGCCCCTGGCTGACGCCCCTGCCCCGCTAAAGCGCGTGTGACTTTTGCGCCTGATTTCGGTCGACGCTGCGTGCAGCTTTGAGCCAGATGAGACTTGACGCGGGCAGTCATTTATCAGTTATCCACCTCACCATTCTACAAGGAGCAGTTCACCATGGCCGGTCATAGTAAATGGGCCAACATCAAACATCGCAAGGGCGCCCAGGACGCCAAACGCGGTAAGATCTTCACCAAGATCATCAAGGAGATCACAGTCGCCTCCCGGATCGGAGGCGGCGACCCGGAGAGCAATCCCCGCCTGCGCACCGCCCTTGACAAGGCCAAGCAGTCCAACATGCCCAAGGACAACATCGACCGGGCCATCAAGAAGGGGACCGGTGATCTTGACGGCGTCAGCTACGAAGAAGGAATTTTTGAAGGTTATGGCCCAGGCGGAGTTGCAGTGATTGTCGAATTCCTCACCGATAATCGCACCCGTACCGTAGCCGATGTCCGTCACGTCTTCAGCAAGTACGGCGGCAATCTCGGGGTCAGCGGCTCGGTCTCCTTCCTGTTCGAACGCAAGGGGTTGATCTCCTTCGGCACCGACAGCGACTTCGACCAGATTTTTGAAGAGGCCCTGGAAGCCGGTGCCGAAGATGTCAAGGACGAAGGGGATGCCATCGAGGTGGTCACCGATCCGGCCGAGTTCATGTCAGTGAGAGACGCCCTCGCTGCAGCGGGCCTCGAGTACGAGACCGCTGAAGTGACCATGATTGCTTCGACCCAGACCCTGTTCGCCGACAAACAGGCGGAGACCATGCTCAAGCTGATGGATGCGCTCGAAGATAACGACGATGTCCAGAATGTGTTTGCCAATTTCGACATCTCAGAAGAAGATCTGGCCACCATGATGTGAACTGGAGCAGCGAACCTGGGTTGACACCGGTTTCGTCAGCATCCGGCACGACACACCTATGAGAATTCTCGGCATCGACCCGGGCACCGGGATCACCGGTTTTGGCATCATTGACACCGAAGGGAACCGGTTGCGTCATGTCGACAACGGTATTATCAAAACCCGCAGCACTGCCCCCCTCGCCGAGCGTCTGCAACTGATCTATCGGGGGTTGCAGCAGATCATTGCCGACTATCAGCCCGACTACATGAGCGTCGAACAGGTTTTTCTGGCCAGAAACCCTCGCGCCGCCCTGACCTTGGGTCATGCCCGCGGCGCAGCGCTGCTGGCCGGAGTCAATGCCACCCTGGACGTTTTTGAATATTCGGCGCTCCAGGTCAAAAGCGCTGTGGTCGGTTATGGCCATGCCGACAAACAGCAGGTTCAGCAAATGGTTAAAACCCTGCTCAACCTGCCGGAGATCGCTCAGGAAGACGCCTCGGATGCTCTGGCTGTCGCCATTTGCCACGCCAACAGTCGCACAGTGAACCACATCAAGAGTCTTAAGGGCCGATGATCATGAACTATACCCACCACCATCTGTCGAGTTTCGGTCTGTCACGGGTTTCCCGTCACAGACCGATCTGAACATGATTGCCCTGGTCCGCGGTCAGGTTGCCTTTAAGTCTCTCGATCATCTGATTATCGATGTCGGCGGCGTCGGCTACCGTTTGTTCATCCCGCTCTCGACCTATTATGCTTTGCCGGAAGAGGGTGAGGTCAGCCTCTATACCCACACCCATGTCCGCGAAGACGCCCTGCTGCTCTATGGATTTATCACCAGGGACGAGTTGGAACTGTTCACGATCCTGATCGGCATCACCGGGATCGGGCCAAAACTGGCGGTCAACCTGCTGTCGCACATTCCAGTTTACGACCTGAAGCTGGCCATCAGCTGCGGTGACGTCAAACGCCTGTCGTCCCTGCCGGGCATCGGCAAGAAAACGGCCGAGAGGCTGGTGCTGGAACTCAAAGATAAGGTCAGTCCCGCTCCGGGGGAGCGCCCCTCTGCAACAGAGATTCCAGCCGGCGCTGTTACCGACCCGCTGCAGGATGTGCTGTCGGCGCTGGTAAACCTTGGGTACAAGGAGAACCAGGCCCGCAAAATCCTTGAGGAGATGGAAGTCGGCAGTCAGGCCACCACCGAAGATATCCTCAAGGCCGCTCTCAAGATCCTGGTCCGCTAGAGAATGTGATCCCCATGACCGAGCAACGACAGATCACTCCCTTGGCCGTTGGTGACGATACCAGCTTTGACGCCTCGCTTCGACCGCGCTCGCTGCAGGAGTATATCGGTCAGTGCAAGACCAAGCAGAACCTGCGGGTTTTCATCGATGCCGCACGCAGCCGCCAGGAATCCCTCGATCATGTGCTATTCTACGGACCTCCAGGGTTAGGGAAGACCACTCTGGCCAATATCATCGCCATCGAGATGGGCGTCAACATCCGCAGCACGTCTGGCCCGGTTATCGAAAAACCGGGGGATCTGGCCGCGGTCCTGACCAACCTGGAACCGGGTGACGTGCTTTTCATCGATGAAATCCATCGGCTGTCACCGGTGGTCGAGGAGATTCTCTATCCGGCCATGGAAGATTATCAGCTCGACATAATGATCGGCCAGGGCCCTTCGGCCCGCACTATCAAGCTCGACATTCCTCGCTTCACCCTGGTCGGGGCCACCACCCGTGCCGGGCTGCTCTCTTCACCGCTGCGTGATCGCTTCGGAGTGCTCAGCCGCCTTGAGTTCTACGAGATCGCCGACCTGTCCACTATCGTCTCGCGCAGTGCCGGGATCCTTGGCGTTGCCATCGATGCCGATGGCTCCCGCGAGATCGCCCGGCGCAGCCGCGGCACGCCACGCATAGCCAATCGCCTGTTGCGCCGGGTGCGCGACTTTGCAGAGGTTGACGGTGACGGCTCCATCACCCGCAGCCTGGCCGACCATGCCTTGCAGCGCCTGGAGGTCGACCCCGAGGGGTTCGACCACATGGACCGTCTGCTCTTGCTGACCATCATCGACAAATTCGCCGGTGGCCCGGTCGGTCTCGACACACTGGCCGCTGCCATCGGCGAGGAGAAAGACACCATCGAGGACGTGATCGAACCCTACCTGCTGCAGCAGGGCTTTCTCAACCGGACTCCACGCGGCCGGATGGCGACGCCCCAGGCTTACACCCACCTCGGCCGTGCGCTCAACAACTCCGGGCCGCCAGGTTCATTATTCAGTTGAACACGAGCCACAACTCCTGTTCGCAGCGGCTGAGCCAGCCTGGCGAAGTTCGTTACCGGCTCCCCGTCAAAACCGCATTGACAGACTCAGAGATGAACGGCTGAGTTCCATGACTCTGCGACCTTATGTCTCGCTGACCTCTTGGCCCGATGACCAACCAGATTTTGCACACATTTATCCAGCAGATCGCAGACCTGCTTATTGACCGGATGGAAACGGGGCAGTCCCCCTTTCAAAGGGTGGAGACCGGCCTGTGCCTCGCTACCTGCCAAGGCAGAATGACTGCCGACCTGGTCCTCTGGATTAACCAGCCGAACCAGATCGCTGGCAGCCTGCTGCTTTTTCCAGAGGTCGCAGACGAACAGTTTTTATCCCGAGGCCGGACCATGGCCCGCGCCATTGGCCTTGGACACTTCGTTACCTGGGAAGCCAGACAGATTAGAGCATGGACTGTCGAATCGGACCAGGCAAGCCTGACACTGCCGGTCCCTGGGGTCGGGGAAGTGCGTGCCACAGATTTTCTGATTCTTCTCGAACGCTTGCTAGGCGAGCTTAAATTTCTGGCAGTGAAAACCACAGTTCCCAGCCAGCTCCTTGCCGAAGACTATTTTCTTAACATCTGCCTGCGTACCGTTGACGCCCTGCGCTCCGAACTCGATGATGAGGTGCGTAGGCAGGCAGGGACCGGCCACTGCGACGAATGGGTGGCCCAAGAACCGACATCTCTATCCTGGCTCTGCCTGTGGCGCGTCCTGACCCTTCTGGCCTTGGCAAAAATGCCGCAGCCCAGCGAAGTTGAAAAGATCGAGCAGGCTGCCCTCTATGCCCTCTCCTGTCTCGATCAGGAGCGTTTGCGCACCCTTCTGGCCAAGGGGAGGGCGGAACCGGCCATTGGTCAGGCAGCGTCGGTTCGCCTGCACCACCTGGTCTGTCGCCTCAAACAACTCGGCTGGCCCCATTCCGCCGAACAGGTCGCCACAGTGGTCAACCGACTGCTCGAGCGAACCGCCGCAGACCTCAACATGGCACAGACACCCCTCCCCTGGACGGCCCCCTGGCAAATGGCCGTTAACTGTCATGCCGGCGATCAGCTCGGCGAGCTGCGTGGCCTGATCGCACCGCGTCCCTACCTTGCCGGGGTTGCCCTGCTTCGCACACTGGACGGTGACCAACCACTGGTGCTGAGTGAGCGTTTTGTCGATCCGGTAAGCCGTGAGACCTTTTCGCCGATCGTTGCCTGTCCAATTGGCATGGAGCCCCCCTCTCACCAGAGCCAGCAGGTCATGCAGATCGAGTTGCGCCGTCACTGGCCGAACCGCCGGTTCGACCTGCCACGCAACACGCCGCGCTTTTTGTGGGAGACGCTCTCGATTGCCGGTTTGCAACAGCCGCCTGCCGAGCTCTGCCTGCTGCTCCCGGCCACATGGCATCACTGTCCCGGAGCCGATACTATCTGGGAGGAGATATGCAGCCGCTACCGGATCTCTGCCCTGGCCGAACATGCAGGGCAATGGCAGGCTCTCAAGCTGAGCCCGCTCTCCCGGGAACCGCTTCCAGTCAAGATCATCCATGGCGACCAACGGCTGGAGGTCGATCCGCAATTGCTCAGCCATCGCGATCCAGCCATCCTTCACTTATGTCTGCAAGCTGACCAGGACCAGCTCAAGGCCCTGACGTATAGGAAGGTCGCTGCCGACAAACTTGCCCGTTTTGACGGGCGCAACAACCAGCAAAGATCGCCAAGCGGACCTCCCAGGCAACCTTTGATGGCCGCCAGCCAGGTTGACGAAATCATAGCTGAGGTCTTTCACGACGGCTTTCCCAGCTTCCCCGACGATTATCTGCGCGACTATTATCGACCGGACCTTCTTGACTACCCGATTGATGAGCCTCTGACCATCGGCGATCGATTCTTCGACCGGGTGTTGCTGGTCGGCAAAAGCGAACACCCGCTTGAAGTCAACAGTCTGGTCAAAGCCGAGATACTCTGCCTCGCTTCCTACCGTCGAGCGGCCGAAATATCGATCCCCGCCGATGACAGCATCGGAGCCGCCATCCTCGCCGCCTACCGCCGTGACCTGCAGCAGCTCTGGCAGAACCTGCAGCAGGAATGCCGGTGTCATCAGCAGCGCCAGCAGGCCGCCCGCAACCTGGCCAATCGCATCTGGCGAAAACTCAGCCTGCCGCCGGCAAAACTGTTCCTGCCATAAATTCGAGTGCAAGGCTGGAAATCTCCGCCGTTTCCGACTATGATGCACAGAAAAGATTAACGGAGCAGCCACTGCCATGAAGCTTCTGCTACACATCTGCTGTGCCAATTGCGCCATTTACCCGGTCAACGTCCTGCGTGAAGCTGGGCATAACGTGACCGGATACTTCTTCAATCACAACATTCATCCCTACCAGGAATTTTTGCGGCGCATGAATACGGTCCGCGAGTATTCCGCCGAAAGCGCCCTGCCGGTCATTTATCAGGAAGCCTATCTCCTTGAGGATTTCCTGGCTGAAGTGGCCCGCGAACCGGCAGGTCGCTGCACTTACTGTTACCAGTTTCGCCTCAAAGAGGCCGCCGCCTATGCCGCAGCCAACGGCTTTGAAGGCTTCACCAGCAGCTTGCTCTACTCCCGTTATCAGAATCACGACCTGATCCGCCAGTTCGGCGAGGAGTTGGCCCGTCACTATCAGGTTGAGTTTGTCTATGCCGACTTCCGGGTCGGATGGCAGGACGGGATTCGCGCCTCAAAACAGTTGGGGCTCTATCGCCAGCAGTACTGCGGCTGTATCTATTCCGAGAAAGATCGCTACTACCCCGGCAACAACAACTGATGATCCCCGGCATCGGTAAAGCCCTGATAATCGTCGGCCTGCTGCTGGCCGCCTTTGGCCTCTACCTCAACCTCGGCGGGAAACTCCCTCCCCTGGGAAAGCTCCCGGGCGATATCCATATTCAGCGAGACAACTTAAGTCTCTATTTTCCTTTTGGCACTTGTCTGCTGATCTCTCTCGGGCTCTCCCTTTTGTTCTGGCTGATACGCAAGTAGGCACTTTAAATCCATGCCGATCAAGAAAATCGTCCCGCTGCCGTTTCCGCGCATCACCCCATACACCAGGCTGATTGCAACTGCCGCAGGCTCTGATAACATATCGATATAACTGAAACCTTTTTCGCAATATCTCGTACAGGAGGTTCCCATGCTCGAACTGATCGAAAAATCTCTGTTGACAGCGGTCGGAGCCATGGCTCTTGGCCAGCACAAGGCCGAGGAACTGGCCAAGGAACTGCGGGAGAAACTAAACATGTCTGAAGAGGAGGGGAAAAACTTCCTGAACAAGATTCAGGAGGCGGTCAAGCAGAACCAGAGCAAACTTGAGGAGGCTGCCCAGCAGGAAGTCAAAAAGGCCTGTGAGCGTATGGGGGTCGTCACCCAGGAGGAGTTCGCCGCCCTCAAACGCAAGGTCAGTCAGCTTGAGAAGAAGCTCAAAGAATCAGAGGCCTGAGCCCGGGACCTGACCTACCATGCTCCCGCTGCTACACCTCAACCGCAACATTCGAACGATCCGTCGCTACCGGTCGATTCTCGGTGTGCTGATCAAGTATGGCTTTGGCCATTTCGTTGAACAGCTTAATATCGACTATTACCTGGAACTCGGCAAACGCATCGTCTCCCTGGGTAAGAAGTCCCACGACCTGGAACGGCTCAGCCAGGCTCAGCGCCTGCGTATGGCCATGGAAGAGCTGGGTCCGACCTTCATCAAGTTCGGACAACTCCTCTCAACCAGGCCCGATGTCCTCCCCAGGGATCATATCGAAGAGTTCAGCAAACTGCAGGACAAGGTTCCACCGGTTCCCGTTAGCGAGATCAAAGACCAGATCGAACACGAACTCGGCTCCCCCATCGAACAGCTGTTTGCTGAGTTTCAACCCGTTCCGGTCGCTTCCGCCTCGATCGCCCAGGTTCACTCCGGCCGACTGCACAGCGGTGAGGAGGTGGTTTTCAAGGTGCGTCGCCCCGGCATCAAACGGGTGGTCGAAACTGACATTGATATCCTGATGGGGCTAGCTTACCTGATCGAGCAGCATCTTCCGGCCGTCGCGATCTACGACCCGGTCAACCTGGTCCGCGAATTTCGGAGAACGATCCTTCGCGAGATGAATTTCTCCCGCGAGGGACAGACCATCAACCGTTTTGCCGCCAACTTTGCCGAGGATCCGACCGTCTATGTTCCCCACGTTTTCTGGGAGCATACCAAGGAGACCGTTCTGACTCTGGAACGGGTCCATGGCATTAAGATCTCAAACCTCAAAGAGCTACAGGCTGAGGGCTACGACCTCAAGGAGCTGGCTCGCCGCGGCGCCGACGCTTTTCTGTGCCAGGTTCTTGAACACGGGCTGTTCCACGGCGACCCCCATCCCGGCAACATCTTCGTCATGCCCGAGCATGTGATCTGCATGCTCGACTACGGCATGGTCGGTCGTCTCGGCCAGGGACTTAAGGATCAGCTGATCGACCTTCTCGAGGCGCTGCTTCGCAAGGACGCTGAGCAGATCATTTCCAGTCTGCTTTATACCGGGGAACTGACCGACGACGCCGACCTCAGAAATCTGCGTCGCGACCTGCAGGAATTTATCGAGGATTACTACGATATTCTTCTGCAGGATATCAAGGTCGGCAGACTGCTCGCCGAGTTCATCGACCTGCTGACTCACTACCGCATTCACCTGCCGGCCGATTTCATGCTTCTGACCAAGGCCTTGGTTGCCATAGAAGGTCTGGGCCGCCAGCTCGACCCGGGATTCAACATGATCGGCCACTTGCGCCCCTGGATCGAGCGTTTGGTGCGGGAACGTCTCCACCCATCCCACCTTTCCAAGGAGTTTGCCAGGGTTGCAGGTGCTTACAGCGCTCTGGCCAAAACCTTGCCGCACGATATCAAGGAGTTTCTCAACCGAATCAATCGCAACCAGTTCAAAATCGACCTCGAGCACCGGGGCCTCGACCGGCTGGTCACCGATCTCGACCGGGCCAGCAACCGTCTCTCCTTTGCCCTGATTATTGGCGCCCTGATCGTCGGCTCTTCCCTGATCATGCAGACAAACATCGGGCCACTGATGTTTGGCTTCCCCCTCCTTGGTATTCTGGGCTACTCTATCGCCGGAGTTCTCGGCCTGTGGTTGGCCGTCGGCATTCTGCGCTCGGGTCGACTGTGAAACAGCATTGTTGCTGACCAGCCACAATGGCTGTGTAGGAATTACGTCGCTGCTCTTCCGTCGTTCACTTTATCCCTTTAAATTCAGTACATTGTCCTCACCATAATCATGGCCGATTTTTTGCATAGTTCTTTCTGAAAACCGGGGCATCCTATTTAAGCTGACCGCACCGGAAACAATCTCTCACTCTGCTTCGAACGGGCCCATGATTAATCAAACTACTCTTGCCAAGTCGGCTTCTCTTTCTGGAGTTGGACTGCACTCCGGACAAACCGTCAAGATAACACTTCGGCCGGCCGAAATCGGTACCGGTATCGTCTTCCATCGTCAGACGGCAGCGGGAACGGTTTCAATCGCCGCCTCCGCCGAAAACGTCGTTGATACCCGCTTGGCGACCGTCCTGGGCAAGGGAGATGTACGCGTTTCGACCGTCGAGCACCTGCTGGCGGCATTGACCGCTCGAGGCGTCGACAACCTGCACATCGACATTGACGGCGATGAAGTGCCGATCATGGACGGCAGTGCGGCCCCATTTCTGTTGGCCATTGACCAGGCAGGGTTGTGCATGCTCCCGGCCAGCCGACGTTTCCTGGCGATTCGCAGACCGGTCAGTGTCATCGACGGCGAGAAACGGGTCAGTATCATCCCTTCGCGCTTTTTCAGAGTGACTTTCGACATTGCTTTCGACCACCCCCGCATCGCGCTCCAACGACGCACGGTTAGAGTCAGTCCGGAGACCTTCCGCCGCGACTTGGCCCCGGCCCGCACTTTCGGCTTTTTGCGTGATGTTGAGCAGCTCAAGGCCGTTGGACTGGCACGTGGAGGATCGCTGGAGAATGCCATTGTGGTCGACGATCAGAACATTCTCAACCCCGAGGGCCTGCGCTATCAGGATGAGTTTGTCCGTCACAAAATTCTCGACGCAATCGGTGACCTGAGTCTGATCGGGTATCCGATCCTTGGCCACGTCAGAGCTTTTAAGGCTGGCCATGATATCAATCACAAACTGGTCAATAAAGTCCTCTCCTGCCCCGACTGCTGGCAACTGCTCGAATTCAGTGATGACGACCTGCGCGTGGCCATGCAGATGAACTCCCTGACGTTCGGCTCCAGGATGGCTCTCTCCGAGGCCTGAGTCCTCTCCCCAATGTTGTCAGGGCACCATGCCGTCTCGGCAGTTGCCCCATGGTCCTTGCATTGGCAGGCGTTTTGCCCCTAAAATTACGCCGAGCACTGCCTATGCCCCCGAAACTGAACGACACTTCCGGCAACCCTGCCACCAGTGAAACACGTAAACGCCGCCGGGAGTGGTTGATCGCCCTGGCCATCGTCACGCTGTGCGGCGTGCTGTTCCGCTACCAGGGACAGATCTTTGATCTGACCTCAGAAGTCCCCCTGTCCGGCAACATCCTGGTACTGGCCCTGATCAACATCAATATTCTGCTGATCATTCTCTGCCTGTTCCTGGTCTTCCGTAACGTTTTCAAACTGCTTCTTGAGAGGCGACGCGATCTCCCTGGAGCGCGCCTGCGAAGCAAGCTGGTTCTTGCCTTTGTCACACTCTCTCTAGTGCCGACCATGCTGCTGTTCTTCGTGTCGGCCGGTTTCATCACCAACTCCATAGAGAACTGGTTCAATACCCAGATCGAAGACTCACTACGTGAATCTTTAGAGGTCGCCCAAACCTACTACAAAAATTCGGCCAGCAATGCCCTCTATTATGCTGATCAGATTTCACTGATCATCAAGGACCAGAAACTGCTCAATGAGGAGAATTTGCTGACCCTTGAACAGATGATTCACCAGAAGCAAAAGGAGTATAACCTCGGGATTGTTGAAGTCTTTTCATCAACCCTTGAAGAGCTGGTCCGCGCTGTTAACCCTCAGGTCCCGGCTGCGGAATTTACAGATCCCGGTTCGGACAACATTCACGAGGCGCTGCAGGGAAATCGATTTACCCGGATCAGTCCCATTGGTCGTGCCGACCTGATCCGAGGCATTGTCCCCGTCTACTCCAACTGGAATCCGGACGATGTCGTCGGTGTAGTGGTGGTCAATTATTATGTCCCCTATTCGCTGGTCAACAAGATGAATGAGATCAGCAACTCTTTCGACCAGTTCAAGTCAACCAAGCTGCTTAAAGGGAAAATTCAGAAGGGCTACGTACTGTTTCTGCTGCTGATCGCCCTGGTCATCATCTTCCTCGCAACCTGGGCGGGGTTCTACCTTGCAAGGGGAATCACTGGACCGATTCAGGACCTGGCTGAGGCCACCAATCGGGTCTCTACCGGCGACCTTGAGGTTACCATCGACAGCCACAGCAACGATGAGGTCGGTTCGTTAATCATTGCGTTCAACAAGATGACCGCCGATCTTCGCCAAGGGCAGAGAGAGATCCATCACGCCAATCAGGAGCTTCAATCGTCCAATCTGGAACTTGAACAAAGACGCCGTTACATGGAGATTGTTCTCGCCAATGTAACCGCCGGAGTGATCTCCATCGACAGCCAGGGCCGCCTGACCACCATCAACAAATCGGCTGCCAAGCTTCTGCGTCTGTCCCCGGAGAAGATTGTCGGGCGCAACTTTCGTGACGTGATCCCTGCCGCCTACCAGCCGATGGTCAAAGATATCCTTAAGGATTTGATGAATTCCGGCAAGAATACCCTGCGACGCCAGGTGACCTTACCGCTGGCCGATGGCAAGTTGACCCTATTGATCAACATCTCCACCCTCAAGGATGAAAGTGGCGAGTTCATGGGAACCGTGGTCGTCTTCGACGATCTGACTCAGCTTCTCAAAGTCCAGCGCATGGCCGCCTGGCGCGAAGTTGCCCGGCGTATCGCCCACGAAATCAAGAACCCGCTCACGCCCATTCAGCTCTCAGCACAACGCTTGCGGAGGCGTTATCTCGACCGTTTTACCGACGACAGCAGTATTTTTGATGAGTGCACCAATGTGATCATTCGTCAGGTCGACGACCTCAAAAACCTGGTCAACGAATTCTCTAATTTCGCCCGCATGCCCACCAGCAACCCGACTGAAAACAACCTCAACGAAGTCATCAGCGAGGCCCTGATTCTTTTCCAGGAAGGGCACCGCGACATTTCGTTCAGTTTCAGTCCGGACGCCTCACTGCCGATATTCAGCCTGGATCGAGAACAGGTTAAGCGGGTGGTCATTAACCTGCTCGACAACGCCGTTGCGGCCACGACCAGCAACGGACAAGTTGACATTATCACTCAGTTTCACCCCGAACTGCAGATGGCTGCGATGTCGATCAGCGACAACGGAAGCGGGATTGCCCCGGAAGACAAACCACGCCTGTTTGAGCCCTACTTTTCAACCAAAAAGGCCGGCACTGGCCTTGGTTTGGCAATTGTCTCGACCATCGTCGCCGACCATAATGGCTATATCCGGGTGCATGACAACAGCCCGCAAGGGACGACCTTCACCATTGAACTGCCGATCGCAACGGCGCTACGCACCAGCTGAACCTGCCAGAGGATTCAATGAGCAACATTCTAATCGTTGATGACGAACAGAGTATCTGTGACAGTCTGACCGGCATCTTTATGGATGAAGGCCTCTCGCCAAGTTCCGTCAACAGCGGCAAGGCAGCCCTTGCCAGGCTTGAGGAAGAGCGTCCAGACCTGGTGCTCCTCGATATCTGGATGCCCGGAATGGACGGACTGGAAACCCTGGCAAAAATCAGGGAGATGTTTCCGGATCAATTGGTGATCATGATGAGCGGCCACGGGACCATCGAAACAGCCGTTCGAGCCACCAAACTTGGGGCCTACGACTTCATCGAAAAACCGCTCTCCATCGAAAAAGTTCTGATTAGCATTCAGAATGCCATGAAAGTTGGGCAACTGGTGGAGGAAAACCGTGCGCTGAAAGCAAAAATTGCCAAGGACTACGAAATGATCGGCAACAGCGAACCGATCACTGAGCTACGACAGCAAATTGAACTGGTCGCGCCATCATCAGCATGGGTGTTGATCACCGGAGAGAACGGCACTGGCAAGGAACTCGTCGCCCGGGCGATACATCAGCAATCGCTACGTAGTAGCAAGCATTTCATCGAGGTCAACTGCGCAGCAATTCCCGAGGAACTGATCGAATCGGAACTGTTCGGCCATGAAAGGGGGGCGTTCACCGGGGCCACGGCACAGCGCAGAGGAAAGTTCGACCAGGCTCACGAGGGAACATTGTTCCTTGACGAGATAGGTGACATGAGTTTGAAAACCCAAGCGAAGGTTCTGCGCATCCTTCAGGAGCACAAATTTGAACGAGTCGGCGGGAGCAAGACCATCGAAGTCAATGTCCGGGTGATTGCTGCAACCAACAAAAAACTTGAGACGGAAATTGCCAACGGTAATTTCCGGGAGGATCTCTTCTATCGCCTGAATGTCATCCCGTTCCACGTTCCGGCTCTGCGCGACCGGAGGGCAGACATTCCAGCTCTGATCGACCACTTTTTGGCTTATTTCTGTCGCAAGGAGAGCCGAGCAATCAAAGCTCTGGAAGTAGACGCCTTGCAGCACCTCATCTAGTACAACTGGCCGGGAAATGTCCGTGAACTGAAAAATCTTATCGATCGTCTGGTTATTTTGAACCCGGGGACGACGATCAAAAGCAGCAGCTTGCCGACAGTCATTACCGGCAAAAGCTCGGCAACCTTGAGACCAGACAGCGGACTGGGCGAAAAACTTAGCGCAGAAACTTTACGTACTGCCAGGGAGGAGTTTGAGAAGGAATACCTGACCCGTAAACTTGAGGAACACGATTGGAACGTCTCAAAAACCGCCGAGAGCATCGAGGTTGAACGCTCCAACCTGCACCGCAAAATGAAAGCCTACGGGATTATGCCACAAAAATAAAACCCCCACCTTTTTGGGGTGGGGGTTTTTGAATAATTTCGGCGGCGTCCTACTTTCCCACATAGTCTCCCATGCAGTATCATCGGCGCTGTAGGGCTTAACTTCTGTGTTCGGGATGGGAACAGGTGTGACCCCTACGCTATTGCCACCGAAAAGCGTGAAACTTTTCGACAATTGCCAGGTGGATACTTTGATGTGTCGGGCCAATCCAGATCGCTATGGAAGTCGGGGGGAGGAGATCCTCCCCCCTTCTTCACGTAAAACTTTTTATGGTCAAGCCTCACGGTCAATTAGTACCGGTTAGCTGAACACGTTACCGTGCTTACACCGCCGGCCTATCA
>PKTY01000373.1 GCA_002869725.1 Desulfuromonas sp.
AAAGACGATAGCGAAGGGTTGACGCGCGGTCAATGCTTTCTATTCCCACTCAATCGTAGCGGGCGGCTTGCTCGAAATATCGTAAGTAACGCGGTTGACACCGCGCACTTCGTTGATAATCCGGTTGCTGATTCGTGCCAGGTCGGCATAGGGCATCGGGTACCAGCCGGCCGTCATGAAATCCTTGGTTTCGACAGCACGCAGGGCGATCACGTATTCGTAGGTGCGCCCGTCCCCCATGACACCAACGCTCTTGACCGGCAAAAACACCGCGAACGCCTGGCTGATCTTATCGTAGTGGCGGGACTGGTATAGCTCATCGATATAGATGGCGTCAGCCTGACGGAGGATATCGCAATACTCTTTTTTGACTTCGCCGAGGATTCTTACGCCGAGTCCCGGGCCAGGGAACGGGTGCCGCCAGACCATGCGGTGTGGCAAGCCAAGTTCCTCACCGATAGCCCTGACCTCATCCTTGAAAAGTTCACGCAGCGGCTCCAGCAGCTTGAGAGTCATGTAATCGGGCAGTCCGCCAACATTATGATGACTCTTGATATTATGCGCCTTGCCGGTCTTGGCCCCGGCCGATTCGATCACGTCGGGATAGATGGTCCCCTGGGCCAGCCACTTGGCATCGGTCAGCTTTTTGGATTCCTCTTCGAAGATATCGACAAACAGGTTACCGATAATTTTACGTTTTTTCTCCGGATCAGTCTCACCGGACAGTTTGGCCAGGAAACGATCTTCAGCATCGACCCGCACCACCTTGACGCCCAGGCTCTGAGCAAAGGTCGCCATCACCTGATCGCCCTCGCCGAGGCGTAGCAGGCCGTTATCGACAAACACGCAGGTCAACTGGTCGCCAATGGCACGGTGGATCAGGGCGGCGGCCACCGAGGAATCAACCCCGCCGGACAGTCCGAGAATCACCTGATCGCTACCGACCTGCTCGCTGATGCGGGCGACCGCGTCCGCAATGATATGCCCGGGAGTCCACTGCCCGCTACAGCCACAGATCTGGCGCACGAAACTGTCGATCAGAATTTCGCCGCGCGGGGTATGATTGACTTCAGGGTGGAACTGCACCCCATACTGGCGGCGCTGCAAATTCTGAATGGCGCAGACCGGAGCGTTGGCCGTCGCGGCAACCACTTCGAACCCCGGCGGCACAACGTCGACATGGTCACCATGACTCATCCAGACCGGACTGTGACCATCGATAAAAAAACCTTCAAACAGCGGGCCCGGCTTCTCCTGGGCCAACAGGTCGGCGTGACCGTATTCGCGTTTGCCTGCCGGCACCACCTTTCCACCAAAATGGTGACACATCAGCTGCATACCGTAGCAGATACCGAGAACCGGGACTCCCAATTCGAACAGTTCTTCGTCCACCGCAGGCGCCCCGGAATCGTAAACCGATTTGGGCCCACCAGAGAGGATGATCCCTTGGGGAGCAAAGGCTTTGATCTCGGCGAGACTCATGTCGAAGGGGTGAAGTTCACAGTAGACATGGGCTTCGCGAACCCGACGAGCGATAAGCTGGGTATACTGTGAGCCAAAATCGAGAATCAGAATTTTTTCTGCATGAATATCCATCGTCATTGTCACAGGTCCCCGTTAAAACGACTCAACAGCTCATCCAATCTTCTCGATCCGGTAGTTCGGGGCCTCATGAGTGATCGCCACATCATGAACATGAGATTCACGCAGTCCGGCATTGGTAATGCGTATAAACTGGCCGTTTTCCTGCAATTCCTTGACAGTCCGGCAGCCGGTGTAACCCATTCCTGAGCGCAACCCGCCGACCAGCTGATGAATATTGGCCGATAACGGTCCCCGATAGGGAACCCGCCCTTCGATCCCCTCCGGAACCAGCTTGACATCAGTCTCGACATCCGACTGAAAGTAGCGGTCCTTGCTCCCCTGTTTCATGGCACCAAGACTCCCCATGCCACGGTAGGTCTTGTAGGTTCGGCCCTGGTAGAGGATGGTTTCGCCGGGAGATTCATCGGTACCGGCGAACAGCGAACCGATCATGATGGTATCGGCCCCGGCCGCTACCGCTTTCGGCAGTTCGCCCGAATATTTGATACCGCCATCGGCAATCAGCGGCGCTCCCAGTTTGCGGGCTACTTCGGAAACATTGGCAATCGCGGTAATCTGCGGCACGCCAACTCCGGCCACCACCCTGGTGGTGCAGATCGAACCCGGCCCGATCCCGACCTTGACGGCATCGGCACCCGCCTTAATCAGAGCTTCGGCAGCGGCGGCCGTGGCAATATTGCCGGCAATCAGATTCAGCTCAGGATAGGCTCGTCGGGAGTCACGCACCGCATCGATCACCGTCTGGGAATGACCATGGGCCGTATCGATAATCACCGCGTCGACCCCGGCGCGCACCAGAGCCTCAAGACGTTCTTCACGATCGTCACCAACACCGACAGCCGCACCAACCCGCAACCGGCCGATGTCGTCTTTGCAGGCATTGGGATATTTGCGTACTTTTTCGATGTCTTTGATGGTGATCAACCCTTTGAGGGCAAAACTGTCATCGACCACCAGCAACTTTTCGATGCGGTGCTCATGGAGGTGTTTCTTGGCCTCTTCCAGGGTGGTTCCTGGCGGAACGGTGACCAGCTTGTCCTTGGTCATCACATTGGAAATCGGTTGGTTGAGACGGGTTTCAAAACGCAGGTCGCGGTTGGTCAGAATTCCAACCAGACGCCCATTCTTGGTGATCGGTACCCCTGAAATCCGGTATTTCTCCATCAGTTCGAGGGCTTCAAAAATCTTCTGGTCCGGATCCATGGTGATCGGATCGACAATCATGCCAGATTCCGACTTTTTGACCTGGTCGACTTCGAGAGCCTGCTCGGCAACGGCCATGTTTTTATGGACGATACCGATCCCCCCTTCGCGGGCCATGCAGATGGCCGTACGCGATTCGGTCACGGTATCCATGGCTGCCGACAACAGTGGAATATTGAGTTTGATTCTCGGAGTCAGCCAGGTCGTAAGGTCGGCATCACGTGGGAGAATCTGGGAGTGAGCGGGCAGCAGCAGGACATCGTCAAAGGTCAGGCCTTCTGTGATTACGGACTCCAGCATGGCTGGCACCTCCGGCGGGCTAGGGTGAGAAGAATTAATCGATGAAATTAGTTCAGGACTCGTACTCAGTCAAGGCTAATCGCCCTTTCCATGACGTTTGCTGAGCAAAAAAATCGGCCCGCCGTAAAAGCGGGCCGCCAGTAGAACTTCAATAACATTGAGATAACAGAACAGTGAAAGATCAAGCTAGCCCGCACCCCTCCATAAATGCTTCAAGAGCATAACAAAACACCCCTCCACAGCATTTCATTCAATGTACCCCCCCTGCACTTCTCACAACAATTCATCACATCCCCCTCTTCGAATAACATTTCATCCCCTCCGC
>PKTY01000005.1 GCA_002869725.1 Desulfuromonas sp.
CTACCACTCGACTTATTTCGCGCCGAACAATCTCTGGCTCGCTATCTCAGGCGATTTTGATCGTGCACAGTTGTTGACGCAGATCGAGGCGACCTTGGGCGACTGGTTGTATCGCGAAGTCCCGCAGCCGACCGTCCCCGAGGTGGTTCCTGCCCGTCAGGGACAACTGCAGTATGTGCGGCGTGATATCCCGCAGACGACTCTGCTGATTGGCGATCTCGGTCTCACCAAGGACGACCCCGACCAGTATGCTGCCAGGGTTCTTAACTATATCCTCGGCGGTGGCAGCTTCAACTCCAGGCTGATGCGGGAAATCCGCTCCGACCGGGGGCTGGCCTATTCCGTCTACTCCTATTTCCAGATTGGACGTAGGCTCCCCGGACCTTTCGTGACCGGCACCGAAACCAAGAATGAATCGGTTATCGACACCCTCGGTCTGATGCGCTCGATCATGGTCGACCTGTGCGACCAACCGGTGGCCAGTGCTGAACTGGATCTTGCCAAGGACAGCCTGATCAACTCTTTCGTGTTCGGATTCGACGATACTCACGCGGTGGTCACCCAGCAGGTTCGCCTCGACTTCTTCAACTATCCTCAGGACTACCTCAATCGCTATCGCAGCCGGATTGCGGCGGTGACCATAGAGGATGTGCAGCGGGTGGCCAAAAGGTTCATTCGCCCCGCTCACCAGCAGATCGTGCTGGTCGGCAATCCAGAGCCCTACCTGGGAAATCTGGAGCAGGTCGGCTTGCCCGTTGTCGAACGCCAGGTTGAGCTCTTTCAATAGCCATCACGGAAACGTCCATGGGATCGGATCAGCACCGACTGAAAAGCCTACGCCGCTTCTTGCAGCATGATATTTGGGAGCTGGAACTGGCTGACCCACGCTGGTGGCAGAGGTTGCTGCTTCATCAGGGGCAGCTCTGGGTGCTGGTAATCCGTGATTTTCTTGCCGACGGCTGTATCCTGCGCGCTTCGGCGCTGACTTTTACAACACTGCTGTCGATTGTTCCATTGCTCGCCCTGATGTTTTCGGTGCTCAAGGCCTTCGGGGTGCAGAACGAACTGGAACCGTTGCTGTTGGAGCATTTGGCGGCAGGGGCTCAAGGTGTCGTACCGAGAATTATCGGGTATATCAATAACACCAATGTCGCCCGCCTCGGAACCATCGGCCTGGTGTTGCTGGTCGTTACCGTCCTGACCCTGCTATCGAACATTGAAAAGACCTTTAATCGGGTTTGGGGGGTCAAAGAGACCCGGCCGCTGCTTCGACGTTTCACCGACTATTTTTCGGTCGTCACCATCGGCCCGATTTTCGTGGTTGCGGCCATCTCCATGACCAGCAGTCTGCAGAGCCAGGGGCTGGTTCAGGCCTTGCTCGACAAGGCCTATGTCGGCGAACTTTTGCTGCTGCTGTTCAATGTACTCCCCTTCATGGTGATGTGGCTGCTCTTTGCCGGTCTCTATCTGTTCATGCCCAATATCAGGGTCAGCCCCCGGGCGGCGCTGGTCGGTGGAGTGTTTGGTGGCACGCTGTGGCAGCTCAGCCAGTGGGGCTATGTCCACTTCCAGGTCGGTGTGGCCCGTTACAACGCCATTTACGGAACCATGGCGGCCCTGCCGATATTGATGGTCTGGATCTATTTGTCGTGGCTGATCGTACTGCTCGGGCTGGAAGTGACCTACGCCATTCAGAACCTGCGCTCAGTGCGTCTCGACTTGCGGGTCAGTCAGGCCAACTATGCCTGTCGCAGGTCAGTGGCCCTGGCTTTGCTGGTCTATCTTGGCGGTTGTTTTTACCGTGGCGGCAAAGCGCCCAGCGAAGAGGCGATGACCGTTCATCTCGGTATCCCTCCGCGTCTGCTGCGCGACATCATTGATGAGCTGCAAAGACTCGGTTGGGTTGTGCAGGTCAGCAGCGACGGGGGGGACTGTGGCTATCAGCCGGCCATGGCGTTGGAAAAAATCGAGATGGCTGCAGTGTTGGCCAGCCTGGCCGAGGATGGTAACGGTTGTGAGAGTCTGAGGCAGACTCCTGAATGGCAGGCTGTGGCGGCGCTATCCACTCGGCTCAGAGAGGTCGAAGCCGAGGCTTTGCAGGGAGTGGCACTGCGTGAGTTGGTGAGCCAGGTTGCTGAGCCACAGCCGGAGTAACAGCATCAAGAGGTGATATGGCTGCCAAACTCAAAGCGGCCATTTTCGTAGATCAGGTAAGAATACTGAGTGATCCAGTCGCCGAGGGCGTAAAGGGCTCCCCCTTCAAGTTGCTGGTGAAACGGTTCATGGAAATGGCCGGTGATCACGGCATGGCAGCCGCTCGCAAGTTTCTGTGTGGCATAGGGGGGCAAAATCTCGCGGGCAGGCCAGCGTCGTCTGCTCTCGGGATGTTGGCTGCGGCTTTCGCGGCTCGATCTCAGGGCAATGGTCATCACCCAGTCGATCGGCAGGTGGCGGACCAGGGTGCGCGTCAACGGGGTGCGCAACAGTCTGCGCAGCAGACGGTAGCCACGGTCTTCCGGGTTGGCCAGGTCGCCATGTGCCAGATAAAGGTTCAAACCATCGAATTCAATGATGCCGCCATCGGCTAGAACCTGGCAGCCGAGCTTTTCGGTAAACTGGCGACCAAGATCGAAATCGTGGTTCCCTTCGACATAGACCAATTGAGTGTCGTTCTCTGTCAAATGTCTGAGGGTGGCGAGGAGAGGTCGGTAGCTAGGGTGGACGACCTCGCGGTCACCGGCCCAGAACTCAAAGATGTCACCGAGCAGGACCAGAAGGTCGAGTTGTCCCGCCTGGTTATTAAGGAAGGCCATCAAGGCCTGATAGTTGGCGTCGTCGGGATGACGCAGGTGAGCGTCGGCGATAAACAGGGCGCGCATGCCGGTAACTATAGGGATTCACAGGGAGCAAGTCAAATGCTCATCACCAGGGGCAGGCCTCTTTGAACCCTTGGTCACACGCACTCCCTGACAAGGTGTTTCGACTATGGACAGCGTTGTGGAACCGGTGAAGCAAGAGCCGATCGAGTTGAAGATTGGTGGCATGTCGTGCGTCAACTGCGCCCGCAATATCGAGAAGGGGGTGGCTACCCTTGAGGGGGTAACATCGGCTCGGGTCAACTTTGCCGCCGAACGGCTGGTGGTGACAGCTGATCCTCAGTTGGTGTCGGTCGAGCAACTTTCAGCCAAAGTGAAAGAACTCGGTTTCAGGGTGGTCACCGGAGATCAGGATAGCCAGGCTGACCGCCGTGAACGCAACTGGCTGATCTTTTCCGCCCTGCTTTCCCTGCCGATCATGCCGTTGATGTGGCTCATGCCCTTTGGGAATGGCACGATCTGGTTGATTGCGCTTTTATCAAGCGTTGTACAGTTCACGGCTGGCCTCACGTTCTATCGAGGTGCGTTCAATTCTCTGCGCAATGGCAC
>PKTY01000125.1 GCA_002869725.1 Desulfuromonas sp.
CCCTGGATGGATTTTTGGCAGCGTCAACGCCGGATGTTGGGGCGGCTGGCGAGGAAATCGGCGACATTTTCGACATCGATATCGAGATCGCATTCTGATTGAAGCAAAAGCTTATTATTACAACGGCAAAACGTCGGCACGGCAGAGCGTGATACTGTCAATTAGGGAAGATGTTCTGTATGCAGACGGTGCACAACAGGTGCTCTCCTGGCCGCTCGATGCTGTACAGGTGTCTGCTCCGCTTGCCTCGCTTGACCGGACCCTGTATCTGCCGGATGGCGGAACCTGCGAACTTCCGGATGGCCCGCTGGTGCGCCAGCTTGAAGGGGAAGGGCGGCCGAGCCAGGTCCTTCACCGCTGGGAAACCAGTTTGAAACTGGCATTCGTCGCCCTGGTTCTGACTGTAGGCGTCGTGTGGGGCTTTATTCAGTACGGGGTCCCCCTCATGGCTGAAACGGCTGCCCACGCCTTGCCGCCGGCCACCGAGGAGGTCCTGGGTCGAGAGTCGCTGGCGTTGCTCGATGGGACGCTGTTTATTCCCAGTGGATTGCCTGAATCGCGCCAGTCTGAGATTCGGACAGTTTTCGACCAGGTGTGCGTTGCACTGGAAGAACAAGAGTGTGTCCTGGCTTTCAGGTCCTCATCACAAATGGGAGCCAATGCCCTGGCTCTGCCAGGCGGTCTTGTGGTCGTCACTGATCAATTTGTCGAATTGGTTGAGAATGAACAAGAACTGGCGGCGGTGCTGGCCCATGAAATTGGTCACGTCAAGGGGCGCCATATCCTGCGGCGGATTTTTCAGAACATGGGCTCCGGCCTGATTGTTGCCACCCTGACTGGTGACCTGACCTCAGTCTCTGCCCTGGCGGCAACTTTGCCTGCTGTGCTGGTGGAGACCAAATTCTCTCGTGATATGGAGAGGGAGGCGGACGATGTTGCTGCGGAGTACCTGCGCAGCCAGGGATTCTCCACCGAACCCTTTGTGTCGATCCTTGGCAAGCTGCATAGCTCCCATCAACCGCAAGGGCATAGTGTTGGTGAAAATGGGGTGTCTGAATATTTCTCGACGCACCCCGGAACGCAGGAGCGGATTGAGAGAATGCAGGAGCCGACGAAGTAGAGGGGCTTTTCCCCTCAAAAGATTCCCTGCAGGAACCCCTGAAACATCTGAACAAGGTCCTGCCAGAAAAGGAAAGGGGATGTCGATTGACATCCCCTTTTGCGTCATAATTGATTGTCCGCGGCTCTTAATGCTGAAGCTCCCCCTCAGCCTCCCCGTTCTTCTGGGCTTGACATCCTCCTTCCTTGAAGCAGTTGAAACCGGAGGTGGGGTTTTTCTCCAAAGCGTAGAGATCTTTACCGCAGCGACATTTGGTCTGGTCATCCGAATGCTTTGAGCAGTCACAGTCTGGTTCTGAGCCGCGCGTGATGTAGTAGTGTGTTTCGTCTTCACGTATAATTGCTTTTTTGAAGAGTGGCTTGCCACAGGGGCAGGTCCCTGGCTGATCGTACGAGAGTTGACAGCCAGTTGCCATGGCGCATCCGCAGATATAGCGATATTTGGGTTTATTCTCCTTACCAAAAGCGGGTAGTCGGTCTAGCAGAAAAAACGTTCCCAGGAAGCTAAAAAGCATCAGTGATGTGAACTTGCGGCGTTTCATGAAAAGAACCTCCCAATACACGGAAATGTAATTGATATTAAGCATCAATAATCGATAAATATTCTCATAGGGTACTGCTCAGGTTCAATCGGTTTATGTTAAAAGTTCTCTAATGTTGTTTGTGAGTGTAAGCTAGTGAGATTATGAAGTTGTCGTTTTCATTCACGAGTATTCCTGTTAGTCTTTAAGAAAATTGTCGAGAGGAGCAACAGCTGAAATGAGTGTACAGACCGATAAATACTTATTCGTGGATGTTGAAACTACCGGTACCAGCTCGGAGCGTCACGGATTGGTACAGCTCTCCGGTTGTGTGCAGGTTGGTGATGACGTTAAAGAGTACTTTGATTATTTCATCCGACCTTTTCGGGAAGACGTGATCGAGGAAGAGGCCTTGAAGGTGACCGGCTTCGATCGACGCCAATTCCTGCCGGAGAATGATTCGAACTGTCTTAAAGTAGACGGTCAGGTCTTTGCTGATCCTTTTGAAACCTTTGCGGCCTTCAAGGAGTTGCTGGCCCGCTATGTGGACCCATACAACAAGAGCGACAAGCTGCAGTTCGTCGGCTACAATTCTCACAGCTTCGACATGCCCTTTTTACGCCGCTTCTGGGAGAAGAATAACGATCGTTTCTTCGGGAGTTGGTTCTGGTATCCAGGGTTGGATGTGATGTTGATCTGGGCGCAGCTACTGAAAGACGAGCGTGGTCAACTGCCGAACTTTAAGCTGGCGACCGTCGCCAGGCACTGCGGCATCGAAGTCGAGGAGGACCGCTTGCACGATTCCCGCTATGATATTGACCTGACCCGCGAGCTCTGGCTGTTGGCCTGTGATCGGATGAGGGGTGCCAGGCCTGCTACGGAGCCTGCTGTGCAGGGGTCCCTGTTCGACTTCTGAGGCTTGCGGGATGTTTTAGTCTCTGGTGAGGATGTTCAGACGACGGTCCGATGAGAGCAGGATGCCTGCGTCGGTCCGGTGTTCTCTTAAAAAGGTCATGACGGCCCGTTGTTCCATCTCGGAGAGGTCCTGGTAGCCCGGCAGCTTGCTGCGGCAGAAGTCCTGTTCGTCGTCGAACAGGAAGTGGGTCTGGAACGGGATGGTCTCACCAGGGTCCCAGCCGGGCAGGGCGTGCATGGCCTGAATCGCAGCCTCTTTCATTGGCCCTTCGTCACCGCTGCCGGCACCGAAGCGTTGCTTCGCTTCGTTGAAGCTGCCACCATCACCTGGCTCAACTACAATGATGACTCCACCGGGACGGAGGAGTTGTCCCGCTTTCTGCAGACTCTCTACCATCTCTGTCTCTGGGACGTGATGCAGGGAGAGGGTGTAGAGCACGGCGTCGAAACTGGCAGGCGGGACCGCCGGCAGGCCATCTGCGGTCACGATGAAGGAAACATTGTCCGCTGGGACCGCTAGGCGGGCTGTCGCAATAGCTTCGGCATCCGGGTCGGTGGCAACGACCTGTCTGGCATAAGCTGCCAGGTCGCGCGTGACCCGACCCTTGCCGCAGCCGACCTCCAGAACACGTTTTCCGGCCAGATTAAAGTGGCTGTTGATGACGGCAATAAATCGGTTGAGTGGATCCTGAATCAACTGTCCCTCCGTTGTGCGGATGATGCCCCCACGACATCAGGCTTCCGGTTTACCGCCGTGTCCGGTGGATGTCAATCATAAATGAATACGCTGACTCCCAGGTTTCTTTTGTTGTGCCTGATCGGTTTGCTGCTGTATGCTCGCTGAGCTTTGCAGGGCGATGTC
>PKTY01000036.1 GCA_002869725.1 Desulfuromonas sp.
CAAGAGAAAGGGGTCGCTCCCTCGGAAGAAGAACTTGGCCAGGCACTGGATCAATTGAGCCGCATCGTTGTGACCCTGGGCGCAGACGCCGGTTTCTGGCTCGGGCCCTCTGGCGAAAAAGTGAAAATGGTCGGTGCCGGTGGAAGAATCTTCTCCGACCTGGAAGCCTTAAGCATCATGACAAACCTGGCTGCCACAGCAGACAAGTCAGGCTCGGTCGTCGTCCCCATGGCAGCTCCGGGAGTAATCGACGCCCTGGCCGACGCGAACGGCATGACCGTAAAACGGACCCGATCCGACGGCCGTTCACTGGTCGAAGCCGGCCATGACCGGCAGGTCCGGCTGGTCGGTTCACTGGATGGCCGCTTCGGGTTTCCTTCTTTTCAGTCTAACGTTGACGGCCTCTACACCATCGCCAAATCGATGGAATTGTGTGTTTCAACCGGACTCTCCCTGGATGACGCCTTCCAGGAGATCCCGAAACGCAGTTATCACCATCTTCAGCTCCCCTGTTCTTGGGAATACAAGGGCGGCCTGATGCGCCGGATGAGCGAAGACGCCGTTGACAAAGACGCCTCCTTTGTTGATGGTGTACGGATCAATGATGGCCAAAGTTGGGTTCTGGTTCTCCCCGACCCTTACCGCCCCCTGGCTCATCTCTATTGTGAATCCCCGGACCAGGCCACGGCAGAAAAATTGAAAAACAGCTATTACAAGAAAATAACCGCGTGGCTACATGAAATGGCCAAGAGCAACGAAGGGTAAATAACATTGTCAGAGTTTCGCTGGGATCCCCTGAAAAACACCTGGACAATCACGGCTAACCACCGGGAACGGCAACCTCGCGAATTTTTTATCGAGCGTCAGCAGGTTGCCATGGCCTCCTGCCCTTTCTGCTCAGGGCTGGAAGAGCGCACCCCACCGGAGGTGTTTGCAATCCGGGAGCCTGGCAGCCCGACCAACGGCCCCGGCTGGCAAGTTCGGGTCGTCCCGAACAAGTTCCCCCTGCTCCGGATTGAAGGGCATTTGGACCGCCGCACCGAAGGGTTGTACCAGGTCATGCAAGGCATCGGTGCCCACGAAGTGATCATCGAGACCCCGGAGCATTCTCTCTGCCTCTCCGATCTGGATACGGCTCAACTGGTCAAAGTGTTTCAGGCCTACCGGGAACGGCTCCTCGATCTGCGTCGCGACAAACGGTTCCGTTATCTGCAAATCTTCAAAAACCACGGCGTGGAAGCAGGGGCCCCCGTACCACATTCACACTCCCAGCTGATCGCCTTGCCGATCACGCCACCCGTTCTCAAAACAGAGTTAAACGCCTGTCGAAATCATTTCCGAGAACATGAGCGCTGCCTGATTTGCGACCTGATTGCCCAGGAACAGGCAGATGGCCGCCGCATCGTCTACAATGACGACCGGTTCCTCGTGGTCACGCCCTATGCGTCGGCCTCTCCTTTCGAAATGCGCCTGTTCCCGCGGCAGCATAGTCACGACTTCGCCCTGCAGAATGACGACGAACTGGGTGACTTCGCCGTCGCCCTGCGCAGCACCCTCTTGAAACTGCGCAGCCTGCTGCGTGACCCACCCTTCAACTTCATCCTGCATACGGCACCGCCGGCTCATCCGCGCCCCGGTCTGCCTGACTACTGGAATTCACTGACAAACGATTACCACTGGCACCTCGAACTGGTCCCGCGCCTGAATCGAATTGCCGGCTTCGAATGGGGCAGTGGCCTGCATATCAACCCGATGCCTCCCGAGGACGCCGCCCGCCATATGCGCAACACCGACCCCTCGTCCGGGCTATGAGTCTGTGAGGATTTTGTTTCCATGATGGCCTCGACCCTTGCAGACTTCACCAGACGGGGCGGTCCGGTCTTCCTGGCCAACCGCATCTGCCGGCAGCGTTTGACAGAAACCGGCCTACAGCATCTCCACGATACCCCGCTCGACCTGGCTACCGCGCGTCAGCTGGCACATCGACTTGAGGTCAACGGCACGCGACTTTTCCTGCTGGCCCAGTTGAATGCCGCTTTGCAGTGGCTCTGCCTGCGTTACCTTGATCATCACGCCATTGAGGTGCACTGGCAGGAGTTCCGACTTGCGGAAGAGCCCCATATTTTTCCGACGCTCGGCCAGATCCTTTGCCGCTTCCAGGACGAATACGCCTTGCGTGACCTGCCAAAGGGAACGGTACAGCCGCAAGGTCACGGTGACGTCGTTGTGACCGCACGCCGTAGCCTGGTTGCCGCAATCTGTCTGCTCGACATCCAATCAAACAACCCGGCACTGAACGATCTTGTACCCCTGTTCATCGACCAGTCTCCGACACACAGGCAAGACTACAAGGCTGTCCTCGATCGTCTGACAGAACTTTGGCCCGAACAGCAGGAGTCCAGCCTCTGGGATCAACCGCTGCGCACGCTGCTCGAAGCGCCACGCAAGGCGGCGCCGTTCAACCTGGAGGGACAGCTCGATTACGTTCTGGATCATTGGAGCGACCTGTTGCCGGAAGAACTGATACGCAACTTGACAGTGGCGCAAGCCATCGTCAGGGAAGAGTCGCAACAGCGCGCACCAGGCCCTGGGCCAACCCCCCTGCCCGAATTCGGCAAGACAGAGGGGGCCTGGGAACCGGCCGCGTTTACGCCGGATACCGACTGGATGCCGAAAGCCGTCCTGCTGGCCAAGTCGATCCATGTCTGGCTGGGGCAACTCAGCCGACAGTACTACACCCCGATCACCACCCTGCAACAAATCCCCGACGCCGAGCTTGACCGTCTGGCTGGCTGGGGCATCAACGCTCTCTGGCTGATCGGTATCTGGCAACGATCAAAGGCATCACGGACCATCAAACAGATGCGCGGCAACCCGGAGGCGGAAGCTTCGGCCTACGCTCTGGACAATTACCGGGTCGCTGCTGATTTGGGTGGCGAGGAAGCCCTGGACAACCTGGCGGCACGCTGCACTGCTCGCGGCATCCGGCTCGCCTGCGATGTCGTTCCCAATCACACCGGTATCGATTCGGAATGGGTACGCCATCACCCCGACTGGTTCATCCAGAGCGAGCACCCCCCTTACCCGGCTTACCACTTTTCGGGACCGGACCTTTGTGACGACCCGGCCATCAGCATCCGTATCGAAGATGGCTACTGGGATAACAGCGATGCCGCCGTCACCTTCGAGCACCTCGATCATCGCACCGGCCGCCGACGCTACATCTACCACGGCAACGATGGCACTCACATGCCCTGGAACGATACGGCCCAGCTCAACTTCCTGCTGCCTGAAGTCCGCCGGATGATGAGTGACCTGATCGTCGATGTCGCTCGACGCTTCCGCCTGATCCGCTTCGATGCTGCCATGACCCTGGCGCGCAAACATTTTCGCCG
>PKTY01000404.1 GCA_002869725.1 Desulfuromonas sp.
CGGGCGATCAAGCTGAATGTGACCGGCAAGGATCTGAATAAAATTGTCGCCGCGTCAGGCACCATGTTCGGCATGATTCGCGGCGCGATTGAGAACAGCCAGGTGCGACCGGTGCCGTCGATTGAACTGACCTACCCGGAAGTGCGCGTCATCCCCGATCGTGACCGCCTCAAGGCGAACGGTATGAGCACTTATGACCTGGGCACGGCTCTCGATGTTCTGATGGACGGCCGGGTTGTCGGTGACTACAAGCAGGAGGGCAAGAAGAAGATCGACCTGGTGCTCAAAGCCGACGATCAGGAGATTCCGACCCCACAGGCTCTCTTCCAGGCGACCCTGGCGACTCCCAGCGGCAACCTGGTGCCGGTCTCCTCGCTCGCTTCACTGCAGGAGACCACCGGTATGGCGTTGATCCGCCATCTGGAGCGGGAACGAACCGTGACTCTGCAAGTCACGCCGCCGAAGTCGATGCCGTTGCAGACCGCCATGGAGATTATCGACGGCAAGATTATTCCGCAGGTCAGGCAGATGGGGCTGCTTGAAGGGCTGCAGGTTGATATGAGCGGCGCAGCCGATAAGCTGGTTGAAACCCGCGAAGTGCTTCAGTGGGATTTCCTGTTGGCGATTCTGATTGCCTATCTGCTGATGGCCTCGCTGTTCGGCAACTTCATCTATCCGCTGATCATCATGCTCACGGTGCCGCTTGCAGGTGCTGGCGGTTTTATTGGTCTGAGGCTGCTGAATATCTTTATAGCGCCGCAGCCGATGGACGTGCTGACCATGCTCGGCTTCGTCATCCTGATTGGCGTGGTGGTCAATAACGCCATCCTGATCGTTCACCAGGCCTTGAACAACTTCCATGACAACGGCATGGATTACCGCGAGGCGGTGCTGGAATCGACCCGCAGTCGCCTGCGGCCGATCTACATGAGCGCTACCACCAGTATCTGCGGCATGTTGCCGCTGGTGCTGATCCCCGGTGCCGGCACCGAGCTCTACCGCGGCCTGGGCAGCGTCATTCTCGGTGGGCTGGCGGTGTCGACCGTGTTCACAGTGTTCGTGATCCCGGCGATCCTGATCTTTGTAATTCGCATGGAAAAACGTAAAGACGCACCGCAGGAGGATAACTGATGAAAACGTTGATGACAGCGCTCCTGCTGCTGGCGCTGGCTGCGCCGCATACTTTTGCCCTGACCCTCGATGAAGCGATCGAAACTGCCCTGCAGAATCACCAGCGGATCGAACAGTTCAGGGCCAACGCTGACCAGTCGAAAGCAGCGGTCGGCAGCGCGCGCGCTGCGTTCCTGCCGAGCGTCGTGCTCGATTACAGCTACCTGGAGCGGGATGAAGACCCTTGGGCGCTAGGGGACAAGAGCTCGACCTTGTCACTGGGGGCCTCCATCAATCTATTCAACGGTCTGAGTGATTATCACAGCTACCGTGCCGCCAGACAGCGGGCCCAGGGTGCCGATTTTCGCCTGCGGGGTGTCCGCGCCGATATCGTGCTGGAGGCCCGCCAGGCCTACATCGAGGTTCTGCGAGCCGCCCGTTCCGTGGCGACTGCTGCTGAAGGGGTGGAGCTTCTGACACGCCAGAAACACGATGCCGACCTGCAGTTTGAATACGGCGTGATCGCTCGCAACGACCTGCTGCGGGTCGAAGTTGAATTGTCGAGCGCCCGCCAGGACCTGCTGCAGGCCAAAGGGCAACAGCAGATTGCCAGGCGACAGCTGGAGCGGACCATCGGCGTCCTGTTGCCGGCTGATGAGACTTTGGAGGAGTTGTCAGCGGCTGACGTGCCGATGTTTGATGCTTCGCTGATTGAGAGTTACCGCCAGCAGGTTCTCGACAACCGCAGCGAGCTGCACTACCTGCGTAATGAGTTGCAGGCGGCCCGGCAGAGCCGGCGCGCCAACCAGGGCGACTACCTGCCGCGGGTCGACCTTGCTGTGACCCACGAAGAGTACGGTGACGATCTCCTCTCCACCAGCAGTGGCGAGGATGACCTGTTGCTGCTGAATGCCAGCTGGACCCTGTTCGACGGTTTTGCCCGCGAACAATCCATCGCCGCCGCCGGCGCTCGCACCCGTGCCATCGCTGCTGAATTGCGTGACACAGAGGCGGCGCTGCTGCTACAGTTGGAGACGGCCCTGCAGAACGCCGGTATTGCCAGTGGCCGCCAGCAGGAGGCGCGCGCCGGCGTGACCTCGGCTGAAGAGAATTACCGGGTCACCGAGAACCGTTTCAAACAGCAACAGGCCACCACGGTCGACTTGCTGGATGCTCAGTTCCTTTTGACCCGCTCCCGCAATCTCGAGATCGATGCGAGCTACGACCTTTACCTTAGCGTCGCGCAGTTGGAGCGAGTGTTGGAGACGCCGATCACTGAACCACAGTGACGTTTTTCAAGCTCCGCGGACCGGTTTGTTAACGGATAGGTTCTTCCCCTGCAGGTCTCTGCTTGTTTTTTCTCTTTCAAGGAGAATTCGCTATGCCCTTGCGCAGAATTTTACTCGCTCTGGCCCTGGTTCTGTTTATGACTGGCACCGCATGTGCTGAGCTTGATGTCTACTTGAACCGCCTCACTGCGAGTGCAGAGGCGGACATAGGAGGGTTCCGAACTGGTCTGGGGGTACACTTTGGGGCCTCAGGCCCAGAAATCGACCTGGTGATGAGTAATGTCAAACGTGCCGGCGATGCTGCCCTTTGCCTCTGGCTGAGCAATCATTCCAAACAGCCGCTAGAGAGAGTGATGCACGAGTATCAGAACACCCGCAAACAAGGGTGGGGTGTCTTGGCGAAAAACCTGGGGATCAAGCCGGGCTCAGAGGCATTCAAAACGCTCAAGAATGGCGATCTTGGTTGGCATCCTGAAGGCACCAGTGGCAAGGGAAAAGGGAAAGGGAGCAGCAAGAACAAAGGCCACAAGAAATAGTTCGTGGGTCTTCCCATTGTTTAACACGGCCTGCTCATTGATTTGAGCAGGCCGTGTCTGTTCCTGCAAAGAGGAGGGAGTCAGAAAAGCTTGCTGCCGATCTTTGCGTTGACCGCTGGTGAGACAAAGGTTGCTTCACCACTTTCTGCCTTCGGATACTGCACACCGAGGATGAGCGCTTCAGAGACCACCGAACCCATCGGCTTCGGCCCGACGTTGAGGACGCCAAGGACAAGCCGATCCTTAACCTCTTCGATCGGGTGCTGGGTAAACCGCCCATAACTCACGCGTCTGCCGTATTTGCCGTAATCCACAATCATCTTGTAGGAGGGTTTAGGTGTTTCAGTTGCAGGTTCGACCTCGATAATCCGGCCGACCCTGATGTCGAGGGTATTGAACGATCCGTCAAAAGAGACAATCGGTTTGGTTTCTTTTGCCATACGTTTTC
>PKTY01000348.1 GCA_002869725.1 Desulfuromonas sp.
AGCGGCAGAAAGAGCTCGGCATCAACCGGCGTAAAAGCGCGACCTGCGACGCTTTCACCTGAAAACCGAGATAGCCGGGCGGGTCCCGCCCACGAAAACCACCGGACCTTTCGGCCGGTGGCCCAAATCACGTCACACACATAAACCAGGGAAAGCCCTCGAACGACAAGATTCTCTTGATTTAACGGCAGTCAGCATGCCACAGGCACTGATTCTGACCGCAGCTATCGACCTGGCCGGTATTGAAACAGGCTGAATTGCCCTCCTGCTGCTGAATGGTCCGAACCAGGTCGGTTTTGTTCAACCGGCCAGCCTTGATGCCACGTTCTTTGGCAATCGCCTTGATTTCGGTCATCTTCATGGTTGTTCTCTCCCTTGCCACTCCCGGACGATCGTCCGGCATGACGTAAAAATCCGTGTCGTCACCAAGTATACGACGTAATCGGCCATTGACCAGCGATCACATTTCTCGACATCTCTTTACACTTCTTTACGTCCCCTCCTCATTTCTTCCTTATCGCAGGCTTATGCTCTTCTCAACACGACGCCAATGATCTCAAGCGGCGGCCAGCCTGAGGAGAATGACATGGAACATGCAAGCGGCAACATCCTGATCGTTGACACCAATGCAAGCGATCACAAGAGGCTGAAAAGCAAATTGAATCAGTGTGGCTTTACAGTTGTCTGTGTCGAGGATGGTCTTGACGCCATCCGGGTCTTTGTCGAGGAGCGCTTCGATCTTGTGCTGACCGACCTCAGCATCCCCGGTCTGAACGGCAACCTGCTGGCGCGTTACTTTCACAACCTCAGCGAAGAAGCCTTTGTGGTGGCCGTCACAGCAACCCCCTGGCTGGCCAACGATGCCTTCGACCTGGTGATTGCCAAACCGTACGAAGCAAAATTCATGGCCGACGCCATTACTTACTGCGGCACACACGATGTTTCTCGACTGGAACCGGTTGAGCGTCCTGGTTACCAACCGAAGGCCTGATTCAATCAACGCCCTCATCAAGGAGAACCCGATGCGTCTGAAAGCACTCCTGCTCACCCTCTGCCTGCTGAGCCTGCCCCTCCTCGCCATGGCGGACGAAGCCGCCGACCTGCGCAAACAGATCGTTCTCGACCAGAAGCGCCTGCACATCATGGAGAATCTGGCCCTCGAAGAGCAAGAGGCGGTAAAGTTCTGGCCAGTCTATCGCGATTTTCAGGACAAGCTGTTCGCGGTGGAGCTCGATCGCTCGGAACTGCTCGGTTTCTATGTCAGCAACTACAAGTCACTGAGCGACCAGCAGGCCACGGATATGATCGACGCCATGTTTTTGCTGACAGAAACCCGCCAGGCGCTGCTGAAGGAGTTCTCCCACACCCTGCGCATGGACGACATTCTGTCTGCACGAAAGACCTTGCGCTATCTGCAGATCGAACAGAACATCGCTGCGGTTGAAGAGTACGACCTGGCCAAAAAAATCCCGCTGTTGCAATAGGCACAGCGTTTTCGAAACGCCCAGCGGGGGCCGCTACGCCTCCTGGCTTCCGCTGGGCGTTTTATAGAAAATCAGCTGATGGACAACCTCAGATTATGAGTTAGAATCTTGCAAACTTATGACAGGGGTGGGAACATGTCCATCGACACCATCAAAGCCATCATCTTTCTGTCCCTGCCCAAACTGGTTCTGGCGATCGCCACCCTGTGCAACCTGCTCAGCAGCAACGCCCGAAAATTCATTTGAGAGGTCTCAGTGACACACTCGGCAGACCCACCCATCCCGGCCGAACGGCCAGACACCCTGCGTTATCGAATCAGCACCGTCCTGCAGAACGGCCCGGTCACCGCCCGGGAGATCTCCGAACGGGTTGGCATCGCCGAGCATGACGTGGCCGACCACCTCGAGCATATCCGCCACAGCCTGCAGCGCCAGGACAGCGTGCTGATCATTCATCCGGCGGCGTGTAAAAAGTGCGGCTTTGTGTTCAGCAAGCGCCAGCGTCTGAGCAAGCCGGGCCGCTGCCCCCTCTGCCGCGGCGAATCGATCCGGCGTCCCCGCTACGAAATCGGGAGCAGGGGGCGTTAAAAACAGACCCTTACCTCCGCTGGCGATATCAGCTAAAATGTTATGCGTTGATTGCAATCATTCCTGAAGGAGACATTCCATGATCGGTGCCCCTCTGACCCGCCTGCTGTTCACCGGCCTGATTCTGACGCTGCTGTTGACCGCCTGCAGCACGGCAGAGTTCGCCCTCAAGGAGAAGTTCGGCATCCACAAGCGCGAGATCCTGGTCGACCGCGTCGAAGATGCCCGCGACAGCCAACAGGAGGCGAAGGAAGAGTTTGCCTCAGCACTGGAGGAGTTCAGCGCCGTGCTCAACTTCCAGGGCGGCACCCTGGAGAAGAAGTACAAGCAGTTGCAGGCGACTCTGGATAGTAGCGAAGAGCGTGCCGATGAGGTGCGCAGCCGCATCGACAAGGTGGAAGTGGTCGCCGAGGCGCTGTTCGATGAATGGGAGGATGAACTCTCGCTCTATTCGAATGACAGCCTGCGCCGCTCCAGCGCCACGAAACTGCGAGAGACCCGCAGCCATTATCAGCGCCTGATGGCCGCCATGCGACGGGCCGAGGCAAAAATCGAACCGGTGCTGCGTCCCCTACGCGACCAGGTGCTCTACCTGAAACACAATCTCAACGCCCAGGCGATTGCCTCTTTGCAGAGTGAGCTGGGACGGGTCGAAGGGGATGTCTCGAAGCTACTGTTTGAGATGGAAGCTGCGATTCGCGAGGCAGACGCCTTCATTGGCCGGATGGAAGAGTAGGCCCCTCACAGCGACCGATAATTTGCGCCGTACAAGACTTCGAGGGTCAGGGTGAGCGATGCTTCCGCGGCGAAATCGTCGGCATGGCGAAAATCGAGCTGCGGTTTGACTTCGAAAAAGACATACCCCTTGTGGACATCCCGCCGCCAGCGAACATTGGTGAAGTAACGGTCGTGTCGCCAATGCGGCTCGGTGTGGCCGTAAACACCCACCTCGGTGGAAAGACCGACAGCCGGGCTGAGGGCACGCAATAGCCGGATCCGCTGACTGACTTCGAAATCGTTGTGCTGGAACTCCTCTTCGTTGCGGTACGCCTGCGAGGTCAGGCGCAGCAGCGATTTACGGCCGACCTCCCGATCGACAGCAAAGGTCGATTTGGATCCGAAACCGGTTGATTCATACCACTCAAACGATTGCACGAAGCGGGTACCCCAGTCACCAAGCGTGCCGTTGCGCCGCAGGCGCAGCTTGGTGTAGGGGTCTACTTCGCGGATGCGCAACCCGGGTGACAGGGAAACCTTCCAGTGGCGGGTCTCCTGCAGCAGAAAATTCAGCGATGCACTGACGTCATTGTCATCGAGGTGATCAGTGCCTGCGGCACGGGAACCGAGTTCCTCGTCATCGTACTCGTCATCCTCCAGCTCAAAGCGAACCTTGAACTGCCGTTCCGTACGCGGCAGGTCGATGCGCAGTCGCAAACGGGGCTCGATATCGATCTCGCCGCCTTCCGCATAACGTGAAGACAGCTTCAGCGAAGCGTAACTGTCGGTCGAGCAATCCTCCTCGTAGAACTGCTCCGAGCCAAAAAAGGAATCGAGCCGCAGCGACATCGCCTCAAGGGAACGGCTCAGCCCCGCATGCCGCAGGGTCGTCTCAAAGGTCTTGCCGACCAGTCCGAAGACCTGCTCCCAGAGGGCGCGATCGACGTCATCCTGTTCCGTCGGTTCGGCCTCCCGGCTGGCCGGCTTCGGCACAGGACACCCCGTCAACGGCGCACCGTCAACTCCCGCTGGCAGCGACACCACCAGGACAAGACAGAGTATTCCTGAAAAAATGGCCCCTGACCACTTCATCCTCACCTCGCGTCACAAACAGCTTTGTTTTAGTTTACCATCTGAATCCCTCCCCTTCTGAGTTTGGCATGCTCCTTGAAAATATATTGAACTGCACACACCTTCACCACCCTGCCGACAAAGGAGACAACCAAATGAATTCATTGAAGCTTTTGTCACGTGGAGAATGTCACATCTGTCATCGCCTTACCTTGGTCCGGGGAAAATATGTGCCAAGGTTCCAGCAGACGACACAGGTCTGTGTCAGGTGTATGAAGGTTGATAGCGAAGACATGGTCCATGAAAGCAGCAAACTGGTTGTGGCAGGCGACTGACATTTTAGCGTTGGAATCTACGCGTCAATCGTTTAGCAGAAAGGAGCTGGGTGATGTTTGAATTCCTGATGCTCGTCATCTTCTTCGGTGCAGCATTCTGGTTTGTGCTGCCAGGATGTCGATCGGTTTCCTCCCGCCAGATCGACTCCACACAAAGGCAGCAGCTGCGGAAGCCAAGCGGCCGTAGTCTGCCGAAAGACAGTGCGGAACACTGGAGCCATTCCGGCCGTAGCTAGAACAACCCTCCCCCCCTGCGACACCGAGGACACTCGAAAGGGACATCCCTTTTTGGATGTCCCTTTCGAGTTCTGCGAACCATTCCAGCCGGCTAGAGCACCAGCACCGTCCAAAGGACACCGGCGCCGATCGCCGAACCGATCACTCCGGCGACATTCTGAGACTATTCGAGTGTCAGCAAATTCATACTGTCGACCCGGTCGCGC
>PKTY01000202.1 GCA_002869725.1 Desulfuromonas sp.
CTTCTTCGAGTCGGCGGTTCTCCTGGTCCAGGGTGGCCTGTGCCAGCTCAGAACTGCTGCGGGCGACGTTCACCCGTTCCATGCCGAGTTCGACAGTGGCCAATGCTGAGCGTATTGCAGTCTCGGTAGCGATCTCTGCTCGTCTCAGGCGGTAGAGGGACTGTCTGTCCTGAGCGGCTGCGTCTCGGGAAAGCGCCTGGGCGTTGCGGTTCTGCAGGGGCATGCTGAAGCGGATCCCGGCGTACCAGCTGCTTCCTTCTTTGTCGAACGCGTCTTGCCAATCACCGCTGTAATAAGAAGGACTTTCAGACTCGCCGGAAAGGCCGTTGACGCTCAGGCTGGCTTCAAGGTCGAGTCGTGGCAGTTGTTGATTTTGAGCGTAGACGAGTGCCACCTTGCGCGCGACGAGTTCAAGACGGGCCTGTTGCAGGTCAGGACGTTGCAACAGACCGGTGGAGATGGCCTGCTCCAGATCTAACTTGATCGTGCCCACCGTTTCGGGCAGCGAGACCTGCCAGTCGGGCGGCAGGCTGGTCTCCCCCTGGTCGATAAGCTCAAGGAGTCGGTTGCGCCTCTGGGTAATGCGCTGCCGATAGAGCAGTACATTCTGTTCGCGTCCGGCGACCGCGCTCTTGGCTTCATTGACCTCTGTAACCGGGATCAGTCCAGTGTCGAGCTTGCGCTGGTTGCCTGCGAGGAGCTCTGTGGCGAGGTCGCGGGCCAGGATCGCGTAACGATACTCTGCCTCGACCTGGGCCAGGTCGAAATAGGCGGTTTCTATCTCGGCCGCCAATTGCTGGGCACTGGCCAGGTAGCCGTGTGCGGCCTGCTGCTGCTGCGTTGTGGCGATTTGCAGGTTGGCGGTGTTGACATCGGTTCCTCGATCCTTGAGCAGCGGCAGGGTGAGGTCGAGCACCAACGCTGTGCGGTAGGACGGTTCGAGCCGGTCTGCTAGGCTGTCGGTGTCGCTGCGTGTTCCGGTCAGGCTCAGACGTGTTTGCAGGCCGGTTGCAAAATGCTTGCTTAATGCGGCTTCGGCCTGGACCCGGCTCGTTTTGGTGACATCGCTATCGATCAGAGTGGAGTCGGTCGGTAGCTCGCTGCGGCTGGCGTTGATGCCGAGTTCGGCGGTGACATCAAAGCGTCCTTGCTCACCAAGCACCCCGGCCTGAGCTCGCTCAACGTCCAGGTTGGCGATCTTCAGGTCGTAATGTTCTGCCAGCCCGAGCGTCAGGGCCTGATGTAAGGTCAGAGTCTCGGCTGCCACGGAGTTTGTCAGCAGGAAGACGAACAGCAACGTGAGCAAATATGGATAGGTTTTTCGATTCATGGCAGCTCCAGGTTACGTCTTTTTACGACCGCCTGTTTCAGTTCGTTCCAGCGTTGCTGTTCGCTGGAACTCGAATAGGGGGTCACCGCCGGGCCCTCAAGAGTCTGGCGTACCAGGCCGTTGAGCAGCAGGCGACCTTCCTCGAGGTTTTCAATGTCCCCCGTGTAATAAGAAGAGAGGACCATGATATAGAGCGCGTGCAAATGACCGATGAGCAGCAGCAAGTCGGTCTCGTGGGGGAGTTGATCGCGATCTTGGGCCTTTGTTAAAACCACAGAAAGTTTGTTGAAGTAGCGCACGTCCAGCTCGCGACTTCGTAAAACCATGTTGTCATCAGGGAATGTCATCTTGCGGGCGAAAATTCTGCCGAACTCACGGTTCTGGGTGACAAAGGTCAGCTGTCCCATCATCTGTGCCACCAGCTGTTCGGCCAAGGGTGCCTCGACGTCCAGCTTGGCATCCAGGGCGGCAAACGCATACTCGACCTCTTCTTCGCAGAACGCGAGAAAGATCTCGCCCTTTGTTTTGAAGTACCCGTAAATGGTCCCTTTGCCGACACCGGCGGTACGGGCCAGCTGTTCCATGCTGGTCTGCTCGAACCCTTTTTCTGAAAACAGCTTGACCGCCGCATCGACGATTGCCTTGCGCGTCAGCTGTTTTTTCTTCTCGCGAACCCCGATCATAAGAATCTCCAAAAGTCGACTGCGGTCGAGTTTTGCGGTTTCTGGTTGTCGGTGTCAAGAAAAAAGCCGAGAGGGGGAGTCCCTCCCGACTTTCGTCGGCATAACGGCGCTGAGAAAATGTGTCGTCGCTGTTGATGCTTAGTAGACGAGCCCGGTCTTCTTGCGCACCTTGCGCAGGGTTTTGTTTGCGGCGTAGCGGGCTTTATCGGCCCCACGGGCAAGAATGGCGCGCAACCCATCGGGATCGGCGAGCAGTTCGGCACGACGTGCGGCATGAGGGGCAAAGAAGTCGCGCACGGTTTCAAACAGCTCCTGTTTGACCTCGCCGAAGGCCAGCCCCCCGTCCTTGTAGCGTTGCCGCAGTGCGGCATCCCGGGCTTTGTCGAGAAACAGGCGGAAGATCTTGTAGACGTTGCAGGCGTCGGGGTCTTTCGGGTCTTCTACGGCTATCGGCGCGGTAACAATCCGCATGACCTGCTTGCGCAAAGCTTTATCGTCGGCAAAAAGATCGATGGTGTTGCCGTAGCTTTTGCTCATTTTCTGGCCGTCCAGTCCTGGAACAGTGGCGACCTCGTCGTCGATCTCTGGTTCGGGGATGGTAAAAATCTCGCCATATTCGTTATTGAACTTGATGGCGATGTCGCGCGCCACCTCGACATGTTGTTTCTGATCTTTGCCGACCGGAACCTTGTCGCTCTGATACATCAGGATATCAGCAGTCATCAGCACCGGGTAGGCGAACAGACCGTGATTCGCGGCAATCCCCTTGGCGACCTTGTCCTTGTAGCTGTGACAGCGCTCGAGCAGGCCCATGGGGGTGAAGTTGGAGAGGATCCAGGTCAGTTCCTGAACTTCCGGTATATCCGACTGGACCCAGAAGGTGCTCCTGTCGGGATCCATCCCCAAGGCA
Source organism: Desulfuromonas sp. (assembly GCA_002869725.1). Lineage (GTDB taxonomy): Bacteria > Desulfobacterota > Desulfuromonadia > Desulfuromonadales > BM103 > BM103. The sequence continues at coordinate 2,924 of PKTY01000202.1, forward strand.
AGAAAGTTGGCCGCTGCCTCCAGAGTGCCGCGGGCCAGCGTCTTACCATCGGACAGGGAGGTCTGGGCGTGATAGTTGGCGATAAAGCAGAACAGCTCGGACTGTTCCTGGTAGGCGATCATTTTCGACATCATGCCGAAATAGTTGCCAAGGTGCAGTGAGCCGGAAGGCTGGATGCCGGAGAGAATACGCATAATGCTGACTCCTAAGTTGTCCTTGAGTGCAAGGGAACTTAGCAGAAACCACCGGTTAATTCAATTGCCGGGCGACAATAATGTGATGGGTAACTCAAAGGTCGGTCATGGTTACATGAAAAAGCCCCTCTCAGGAGACTGAGAGGGGCTTTGACTTGTGGCGTCCCCAGGGGGATTCGAACCCCCGTCGCCGGCGTGAAAGGCCGGTGTCCTGGGCCAGGCTAGACGATAGGGACTTA
>PKTY01000048.1 GCA_002869725.1 Desulfuromonas sp.
AACGTCAATATCGGCTGTGGCACCATAACCTGCAACTACGACGGGGTCAACAAACACCGCACAGTGATCGAGGATGACGTGTTCGTCGGCAGCGACACCCAGTTTGTGGCACCGGTCTCCATCGGGCGCGGCAGTCTGATCGCGGCCGGCTCGACTATTACCAGAGATGTGCCGGCCGATGCCTTGGCGATCGCCCGCACCGAACAAAAGAATGTCGAGGGCTGGGCGGCGCGCAAGCGCAACAAGGGCAGCAAGAGCAAGTCTGAGAACAAGTAACGTTGACCAGCAAGGCGCGTAAATAAGACCGCCGCGTCTTTTCAAGCAGGAGAAAACGCAACATGTGCGGAATTGTCGGTTATCTGGGGTCGCAGCAGGCGACTCCGATCATACTCGATGGGCTGCGGCGTCTCGAATATCGGGGCTACGACTCGGCAGGAATCGCGACTCTCGACCAGGGGCAGGTGACGATTCGCCGGGCCGAAGGTAAACTGGCCCGCCTTGAAAGCTTGCTCGCCAATCAGCCTCTTTCGGGAACAGTCGGAATCGGCCACACCCGCTGGGCAACCCACGGCCGCCCCTCGGAGATCAACGCCCACCCTCATGTCGCCGGCGGCATCGTCGTAGTCCACAACGGCATTATCGAAAACTATCTCGAACTGAAACGAAAACTGCTCGATCTCGGCCACCGGTTCAGTTCCGAGACCGACACAGAAATCATCGCCCACCTGGTGGAACAGCATTTCAAGGAGACTGCAGACTTCGAAAGCGCGGTGCGCCGCGCCCTCGGCGAAGTGAGGGGCGCCTTTGCGGTGGCGATCCTCTGCGCCCAGCAGCCCGACCGATTGATCGCCGCCAAGCAGGGCTCACCTCTGGTGGTCGGCCAGGGGCAGGGTGAATACTTCGTCGCCTCCGATATCCCGGCCATGCTCTCCCATACCCGCCAGATGGTCTTCCTCGACGACGGCGAACTGGTCAGCTTCTCCCCATCGGAGATGGTCTTTTCCACCCTGGCCGGAGAACCGCTACAGAAGCTGGCGAAAACGATCACCTGGAGTCCGGTGATGGCGGAAAAAGGGGGCTACCGGCACTTCATGCTCAAGGAAATCTACGAGCAGCCACGCGCTATTGCCGATACTATCGCCGGACGGGTGCGCGAGAATCTCGGCGAGGTGTTCCTTGAGGGCCTTAAACTCAATGAGAGCGAGCTTGCGGCGTTGGATCGCATCTGCCTGGTTGCCTGCGGTACCTCATGGCATGCGGCGTTGGTCGGCAAGTTTCTGATCGAGAAGCATGTCCGTCTTCCCGTCGAAGTCGACATCGCCAGCGAATTCCGTTACCGCGACCCGGTGGTCACCGCGAAAACTCTGGTACTGGTCATCAGTCAGAGCGGTGAGACCGCCGATACCCTGGCCGCCCTGCGTGAGGCCCACCGGCGTGGCGGCAAGGTGGTGGCGATCTGCAATGTGGTGGAGTCATCCATCGCTCGCGAAAGCGACGGGGTGATCTACACTCATGCCGGTCCGGAGATCGGCGTTGCCTCGACCAAGGCGTTCACCACCCAGCTGGTTTCACTCTACCTGTTCACCCTCCACTTGGCGCGGGTGCGCGCCACCCTCGGCCAGGAAAAACTCCGCACCATGCTCAGCGACCTGCTCAGCCTGCCGCGCAAGGTGGAGGAGTGCCTTGGACTTGACGCCGCCATTGAACAGGCGGCTCAGACTGTGTTCCAGGCGCGCGACTTTCTTTTCCTGGGACGCGGCAACCAGTTCCCGATCGCCCTCGAAGGGGCCCTTAAACTCAAGGAGATCTCTTACATTCACGCCGAAGGCTACCCCGCCGGAGAGATGAAACACGGCCCCATCGCCCTGATCGACGAACATCTGCCGGTGGTGGTGCTTGCCCCTCACAATGCCACGCTGGAGAAGGTAGCCGCCAACATGGAAGAGGTTCAGGCTCGCGGCGGGCGTGTTCTGGCGGTCAGTGACCGCGCCGACGGCGATCTGCTTGCCAAGGTCTAGAACCTTTTCGTCGTCCCGTCGATCAACGATGATCTGATGCCGATCCTCACCTCGATCCCCATGCAGCTTCTTGCCTATCACGTCGCTGTCCTCAAAGGGACCGATGTCGATCAGCCGAGAAATCTGGCAAAGAGCGTGACGGTCGAATAGTCCCTCTAGTTGACGTCAGTTTTTGTGAAAGTGGAAAAAAGTTTGGGGAATGTTGAACACAGGGTGTTTTCTACTCTGAGCGGTGATCAATAGAATTCATGAATGGATCGTCCCTTTCTGGATGGGCCATTCTCAATGTCATAGACCTTGAAGTTTAGGACGAAGATCTCTTTGCCATACTCAGGGGTGAAGCAAGGACAACACCTTTACTAAACGACTCTGCTTCAAGCAACAGCTCTTTCTGACGCAGAAGACTCCCCGCCTCGAAGCACCTCAACGCCTTCAATGAACCAACCACATTGAGGCCTATATCTTTTGCAAAATCCGTGAGGAGGTCAAGGGTGTTGCCCATATGGGCTTCGTCTGTTTGTTCACATACCGCCGCCGTTATGCACAGCTTTTCCGAATTGTCATATTTCCCAATCCATTCACTGCGGCTGTGAGGGAACTGAATAAGGCTGTAGCTTCGATCAATGAAACGTTTCATGTCAGACGTCACAGTGTACCAATATGTCGGGGAGGCCAGAACGATCACGTCCGCGCCATCCATTTTTTCAATCAAAGGCTGAAAATCATCTTTGATGACACACTCCCAAGACCGCTTGCATCCTTCACAGCCAGTACAGGCGTCGATCTTAAAGTCACCAAGAAACACATTTTCTATAGATGCCCCTGCTTCGCTAAATGGCTGCAGAATTGACTGGATGAAAAGCTGGGTATTCCCCTTTTTACGCCTACTACCGTTCACTGAAAGAACCTTCAAAATATTTCTCCACAATTCAATGATGCCCTAATTCATGCTGCCATTATAGTCAAAATCAGTTTAGACATCAAGAATCGCCTGTTGACAATCAGTAGGCAGTTTTTTAGATACTGTAAGAATTTAAAAGCCTCCTACTCGATGATGAGTAGGAGGCCCTTTGAAGATCCGCATGTATAAAGTATTCTGCGGAAATTTACAGTTAAGACATCATCTGCTGGTCTTTGCCATTTTGTACTACCATTTAAAGTAAAAAACCAGACTGGGCGGCCCATAAATTATGGTCTGACTGTGTGTATGGGTTTGAAAACGGCTCCTTTGGTGCTGTGCATCATGGCGAAACTGTCGGGAGTTATTCCAAAATCCATGTCTTGAATTATGTTGATGTCCTTGCAGATAGGCAACACTGTAAACGCTACCTTCTATNACGCTACCTTCTATATATGGATTTTTATATGTTACAAAAGATTGGCGCTCTCCATACTGACGACTGCTGTGTCTTTGCTCTTCTTGATGATGTTCTCCACGATAGGCTAGAACTTGTGTAGGAACTGCCAAAATGATCAACCCTACCAGTAAGATTGCCAGTCTGTTTTTCATTTTAACCTCCCTGTTTGTTTTTTGTGCTTACCATTCAGTTTCTCTTTTTTTTACAATACACAACTCATCAAGAAGGTACACTCGACATCGCCATAGATTTGACCTGATGTCGGCATGAACTTATGTGTTTTCAGTGGGTTATCTTTTCAAACATCTACCGACAATATACGAACTTAGCCTTTTGAGTTGATGCAAAAGTAACGTGTCAACCCTCCCCTGTTCGCCGAATAGGCTTTTCCGGGATCT
>PKTY01000288.1 GCA_002869725.1 Desulfuromonas sp.
CAACTGCGACGGTAATCGCGGCGTCACCGTAGAAACCCTTACGCAGAACTCCGAAGTCTATACTAAGAATATCCCCCTCGGCAAGAGGATTTTCATCGGGAAAGCCGTGCACGATCCGATCATTCGGTGAAGCACAGATCGCAAAGGGAAAGCCCCCATAACCCTTGAATGCCGGCTCAGCCCCTTGTCGCCGACATTCACGTTCGGCAATCCGGTCAAGTTGAGCTGTGGTTACCCCCGGCTTGATATGACTCTCCAAAAGAGCCAAAACCTCAGCGACAATCTTTCCCGCAGCCCGCATTTTGTCAAGCTCACGCGGGCTTTTAACCACAATCATCTCAACCGGCCTGCAGGGCCGACAATATCCGTTCCTGAACAGCTGCAATGGCGAGCATACCATCTAGCTCAACAAGCAGGCCCGCCTGACGATAGTAGTTGATCAGAGGTGAGGTCTGCTCGTCGTAGACGGCAAGCCTGTTGCGAATCGTTGCCTCTTGATCATCTTCACGCTGGAACAGTTCGCCGCTACAGACGCAGCGACCATCAGACGGCGGAGGATCAAAGCGAATGTGATACCCCTTGCCACACTGACTGCAGGTGCGCCGGCCAGTCAGCCGGACCACCAGCGCCTCGGTGTCAACCGTCAGAGATAACACCTTATCGAGCTGCTTACCGAGTTCGTTGAGAACATCCCGCAACGCATCTGCCTGTGCTACTGTTCGCGGAAAACCGTCTAGGATAAACCCGTTTGCACAGTCTTCAGCTTGGAGACGTTCACTAACAATTCCGATCACAACTTCATCTGGGACCAGCTGGCCAGCATCCATGAACTGCTTGGCTTTAATCCCAAGATCCGTCTGCTCCTTAACAGCAGCGCGCAATATATCACCGGTCGAAATCTGCGGAATCGCGAACTTCTCAGTAAGCATCTTGGCCTGGGTCCCTTTACCGGCCCCCGGCGGTCCAAGTAGTATCAGCTTCATCGCAACGCCCTGCCTTACCCTTTGCGGCCCTTGATACTGACTCCCTTCATGAACCCTTCATAGGAACGGGAAATCAGGTGAGCCTCAATCTGCGAAGCAGTGTCCATTCCGACACCGACCACGATCAGCAATGACGTTCCACCAAAGTAGAATGGAACGTTAAACTGCCCAATCAGCAGAGTCGGCAAAACGCACACGACCGATATATAAATAGCGCCGACAAAGGTCAATCGACCGAGTACCGTGTCGAGATAGTCGGCAGTTGCCTTGCCGGGGCGCACTCCAGGAACATAACCACCCTGCCGTTTGATGTTGTCAGCAACATCGACCGGATTGAATGTCACCGCGGTGTAGAAATAGCAGAAAAAAACAATAAAACCGACAAAGAAGAAATTGTATAACCAGTGGTCGGGAGTCATCATCGAGGCAAAAGTCTGCACCCAGGGGACATCTACGAAGCTCGCCACAGTACTGGGAAACATGATAATAGAGCTGGCGAAAATCGGTGGGATAACCCCGCTCATATTAATTTTGAGGGGCAGGTGACTGCTTTGCCCACCCAGGTTACGAGCCCCAACCACCCTTTTAGCGTAATGAATTGGAACTCGCCGCTGACCACGCTCCATGAAGATGATTGCCCAGATCACAAGGACCATCATTATCACAACCAAAAGCATGACGGTCGGAGTCACCGCTCCGGTACGTAACAGTCGCAGACTGTTCACCAGTGCGGAGGGAATCAAGGCTACGATCCCAGCAAAGATAATCAGTGATATCCCGTTTCCAATACCACGCTCGGTAATCTGCTCACCGAGCCACATGATAAAGGCGGTTCCGGCTGTAAGCGTAATCACAGTCAAAACGATAAATCCGATGCCCTGTGCAGCAACGACCGCATCACCGGTTGGACCACGCATACTCTGCAAGCCGACAGCAATGCCTGTACCCTGAATGACAGAAAGGATGATCGTCCCGTAACGAGTCCATTTGGTCAGAGTCTTGCGGCCCTGCTCCCCTTCCTTCGCCAGCCTCTCAACCGGTTCGAAGACAACAGTCAAAAGCTGCAGGATAATCGACGCACTGATGTATGGCATTATTCCCAGAGCAAACACGGTCATCCGCTCCAGCGCCCCACCGGTGAAAGCACTCACCATGCCAAGCAGCGTCCCCTGGGTTCCCTCAAAAAACTGAGCCAGAACCATGCGGTCAACGCCAGGGAGCGGCACATGACATCCGACCCGATAGACCGCGAGCATGCCAAGAGTAAACAGGATGCGTCGACGCAGCTCAGGAATAGCAAAAATGTTCTGAACGCTCGCGAACAAGTCAGATGACCTCTACCGTACCACCGGCAGCCTCAATCTTGGACTGAGCAGTTTTGCTGAACTTGTGCGCCTTAACCTTGAGCGCCTTGGTCAGTTCTCCGTCACCAAGAATCTTCACGCCATCCTTAAGCTGGCCAATCAGACCGGCATGACCGAGGGCTTCGAGGTCGACCTCGCTACCCGCCTCGAACAACTCAAGGTCACGCAAGTTGACCAGTGAGTAGACTTTGCGCTGCAAAGGATTGAAACCACGCTTTGGCAGACGTCGTTGTAAGGGCATCTGCCCGCCCTCAAAGCCAGGCTTGACGCCACCACCGGAACGCGCGTTCTGACCTTTATGGCCTTTACCGGAAGTCTTGCCGGTTCCGGAACCGTGACCGCGCCCAATCCGTTTCTTACTATGAGTTGAGCCGTAGGCCGGCTGCAGATTACTAAAATCCATCGCGTTTATCCCTCTTCTCTAGTCCTCGACCGTGACCATATGGCAGACCTTGTTGAGCATGCCACGAATTTCCGGAGTATCTTTAAGGACAACAGTCTGATTAAGACGGCGGAAACCAAGTCCTTTAAGGACCTTGGCAAAGTATTCAGGCCGCCCGATACTGCTCCTGTTCAATGTGACCTTGATTTCACCAGTCATCTTTACAACTCCCTCATCATGCTTCGTTCGACGTATCAGCAGAGATGCCGCGGCGAGCCATGATCTCCTCCGGGCTGCGCAACATCTGCAAAGCCTTGATCGTCGCTTTAACCACGTTATGCGGATTATTTGAGCCAAGACATTTGGAAAGAATATCGCTGACCCCAACCACCTCAAGAATGGCGCGTGCGGCCCCACCGGCGATCACTCCGGTACCGGCGGATGCCGGTTTAAGCAGAACCTTGCCAGCACCATACTTGCCGATCACATCGTAGGGGATCGACCCCCCCTGCAGAGGTACGGAAATCATGCTCTTCTTGGCTTTTTCTACACCTTTGCGAATCGCCTCAGGGACCTCACGGGCCTTGCCAAGTCCATAACCGACCTGGCCATTGC
>PKTY01000267.1 GCA_002869725.1 Desulfuromonas sp.
CGGGTATTTCGAGTTGGTAGAGAGCGAACGCAGCATCTTCTGGTACTGCTGCAATCGATTAAGCAACAGCAGCGAGTTGAACAGTCGTTTGTTGGTGGCAAATGAGAAGATGGTGTCGGACAGGACGCGCCGCATCATGGCGTCGTTGGCCGCGAAATTCTGACGACCGATAGAGCGGGCCAGAGGCCAGATACCGGCATCGACATGAGCCTCGAAGCGCATCTCCCAATAGGCATGCTTGAGAAGTACTGTGTTGTAGGTGCGAATCAGTTTATAGGGGACAAAGTAGCCGTGAGCGATGGTGTCAGCCGCCAGATGACTTAGGTAGCCATAAGCGCAGGATCGCTGGGCTTCGGTTTCGGCGGCAGCTAGAACCCTTTTTCCCATCCGCCAGGAATGACAGTGCTGCAGGTAGTGGGTGTATTTTTTACCGAGGGTGATGTCGGCGCTGATACAACCGTACAGGTAGTCGTTCGGAAAAGCGGCAAGCAGTGCCCCGAGGGATGGGGGGAGCCGTTGCAGATTCTCGAGAATCCAGGAACCGGTCTGCAGGTGAACACCGATTCCCCATGCCCAGCCCTCGGCGGGCGTAAAGAGAAGAAGTGCCAAAGTTGCCGGCCATAAAATGCCGCGCCATTTCGTAAAGAACCGCATATTGAACAGCCTACCGCGAAATAGTTAAAACGGATGTCACAAAAACTCAATCAGGAACTCCGCGAGTTGTTGGCGGCCGGGCGCAGCCAGTTCGCATATCTACAGGAACTGGGCCTCTCATCTGTGCCAGCAGCCAAACAACCAGACCCTCTGCCGATCTGCCCCCCGGGAATGAACGATCTTTCCAAAACCGGGGCCTGTCGCCTGGAGACTCTCGAAGAACTCAGGGACGACATTGGCGACTGCAAGCGTTGCCCCCTCGGCCAGTCACGGACCAAACTGGTCTTCGGCGTAGGCAATCCTCAGTCCGACCTGGTGTTTGTCGGCGAAGCGCCCGGGCGTGATGAAGACCTCAAGGGTGAGCCCTTCGTAGGTGAAGCCGGACAACTGCTCGATCGGATCCTGTTCGCCATGGAACTGACTCGGGACCAGGTCTATATTTGCAACGTACTGAAGTGCCGCCCACCCGGCAACCGCGATCCCCAAGCGGACGAGGTCGCCACCTGCGAACCTTTCCTGGTTCGCCAACTGGCAGCCATCAAGCCAAAAATCATTGTGGCCCTTGGCCGATTTGCCGTCCAGAGTCTGCTTAAAACCAAGATCCCGATCAGTCGTCTGCGCGGAGAATGGCAGACTTACCAGGGGGTTCCGCTGATGCCGACTTACCATCCAGCATACCTGCTGCGCAACCCCCACGGCAAGCGTGATGTCTGGGAAGATATGAAGGAAGTTCGCAGAAGGCTGCAGGCCGAAGGTGGAACGGTAGATTGATGTTGCCTCCGTTGCTCGAAGCGCAGCAGGTGACATTGCAGCGGGGCGATGGAACCAGCGGAATGAAGCCCGTGCTGCGCGACATCTCTCTGAGCCTTGACGCCGGTGAACTGGTTGCAGTGGTCGGCCCTTCGGGGAGCGGAAAAAGTACCCTGCTGCGCTTGTTCAACCGGTTGCTCGAAGCCGATTCCGGTACGGTGCTGTTCCAGGGGCAGGATATACGCACACTCTCTCCGCCAGAGCTGCGCTCCAAGGTGGTGCTGGTTGCTCAGAAGCCGCAACTGTTCTCCGGCACAGTCCGCGAGAACCTGGCGATCCCCGCTAAATTGCGCCGGGAATCTTCCCCCCGGTCAACGGAAGATGACCAACGCCTGCTGGAGCTCTGTCGCCTCGAAAGTTCGTTCCTTGATCGAGACAGTCAACGCCTGTCGATCGGCCAGCAGCAGCGGGTCTGTCTGGCGCGGGCCATGTCTGGTCCCTGTCAGGCGCTACTGCTCGATGAACCGACCAGCGCCCTCGACTGGCCGACGGCGGAAGCCCTCACCCATACCTTCCGCGATCTCGCCGACCAGAAGGGGTTGGGGGTGCTGTTGGTGACCCATGACCTGCGTGTTGCCCGGCTCTGTGCCGACCGCTTGGTGGTTCTCATCAACGGCGAGGTTGCAGCCTCTGGACGGGTCAAGGACGTGCTGGCGGATCCCGGCTCCCAGGGCGCCAGAGATTTCCTGTTTCACCCGGAGCCGCAACGGACGGGGGAGGGGACATGAACACGACCATCATAGATCTGAGCCTGTGGGATCTGGTCAGCGTCTACGGGTTGCTGCTATTAAGCGTCGGGCTGTCACGACTGCTTGACGCTCGCCAGGAACGGGATATCCTCTGGTCCGGGGTGCGGAGGTTTGTGCAACTGCTGGTCGTCGGTTACGTTTTGCACCTGGTCTTTGCCCTGAAAACTCCCTGGCCGGTGATCGCTCTCTTGCTGGTGATGGGCGGTTTTGCCGTGCAGACCATTGGCAGCCGGGTCAAGGAGAAGATGCCTCACTTTTACCGGGTGGTCAGCCTGGCGATCTTCTGCGGATGTGGCGGCATGACCTTTCTGTTCTGCGTGCTGGTGGTCGGCCTGACCCCCTGGTACGATCCACGCTACCTGATCCCCCTCACCGGCATGATCATCGGCAACTCGATGACTGGTGCCAGCCTTGCCGCCGAGCGGCTGGCTGCGGAATTCCGGGAACGGCGCGACGAGATCGAAACGGTGCTCTGCCTGGGAGGAACGCCGCGCATGGCGGCGAGACCGGCGGTACGCAGCGCGTTTCAAGCCGCCCTGATGCCGGCCATCAACGCTATGGCCGCCATGGGGCTGGTCTTTCTCCCCGGCATGATGACCGGGCAGATTCTCTCCGGCACCGAACCGTTGATAGCGGTCAGGTACCAGATTGCCATCATGTGCGTCATCACCGCCAGTGTCACCCTGACCACCTTCATTATCCTCAAGGTCGGCTATCGGGCTTATTTTACCCCGTTTCAAAGCTTGCGCGAGACGATGTCGACGAACTGACATCGGGTCAGCCGTGACGGTTTACTATTTTGTGGCTTGCGGGATCTTTGCCTTGTGTCAGAATTAATACAACTTGTGGTGACGGTCGTCCTTTTTTAGTTGAGTTTCAACGTATTCTGGATGGCCTCTGCCATTTAACCCGCCTCGAAAGTCCCTTCCATGGCCGAAGGCAATCTGTTATTTCAGCCTGTTAAAAACTATTTTCGCCATGAGGTTGTCACTTGCCGGCCGGCAGACAGTATTCTGCAGGTTGCTGCCAGGATGCGCGAACACAACATCTCCAGCGTGGTGATCTGTGAGGAGAGCCAGCCCCTTGGCATTGTTACGGATCGCGATCTGCGTA
>PKTY01000323.1 GCA_002869725.1 Desulfuromonas sp.
CATTGTATGTAAGGGCGAGGTTTTCATGCGCAGAGTCGTGGTTACCGGCCTGGGGATTATTTCCCCTTTAGGCTTTGGCTTGGAGAAAAACTGGTCGGCTGTTACCGGCGGTCAGTCCGGTATCGGTCCGATCACTCATTTTGATGCAACGGATTTCCCGGTCAAGTTTGCCGGCGAAGTCCGCGATTTCGACGCCGAAGAGTATATCGATAAAAAAGAGGTCCGCAAGATGGACCTGTTTATTCAGTACGCCCTGGTTGCCGCCGATATGGCGATGGCCGACTCAGGACTGGCGATCACAGAGGAAAACGCCGACCGGGTCGGTGTCGTGGTCGGTTCGGGGATGGGCGGTCTGGCGTCCATCGAGAGATATCATGGAGCCTTTATGGGGGGAGGTTATCGCAAAATCAGCCCGTTTTTTATCCCGATGTCGATTATCAATCTGGCTGCTGGTCAGATTTCGATCCGACACGGGGCAAAGGGGCCCAACCTGGCACCTGTTTCGGCCTGTGCCACGGGCACCCACGCCATCGGCGATGCCTTCCGCATGATCCAGCGCGGCGACGCTGACGCCGTGATCTCAGGAGGCACGGAATCGACCATCTGCCCCCTCGGGATCGGTGGGTTCTCGGTGATGAAGGCGTTGTCGACCCGTAACGATGATCCTCAGGCTGCCAGCCGTCCTTTCGACAAGGGGCGTGACGGGTTCGTGATGGGGGAAGGTGCCGGGATTCTGGTGCTGGAAGAGTATGAGCAGGCCAAGGCGCGTGGCGCAAAAATTTATGCCGAGGTGGCCGGCTACGGTCTGACCGGTGATGCCTACCATCTTACGGCGCCGGCACCGGGAGGAGAAGGGGCGTCGCGCTGCATGAAAATGGCGTTGGCGACGGCTGGTGTCAACCCTGAAGAGGTCGACTACATCAATGCCCACGGCACTTCAACGCCGTTTAACGATCTCTATGAGACCATGGCGATCAAGGCGGTGTTTGGTGTCCATGCCAAAAAGCTGATGGTCAGTTCCACCAAGAGTATGACCGGACACCTTCTCGGTGCTGCCGGCGGTGTCGAAGCGGCCTTTTCGGCCATGGCCATATCTCATGGAGTGGTGCCGCCGACGATCAATTATGTCGACCCTGATCCTGAATGTGATCTCGACTATGTCCCCAACCAGGCCCGTCAGGCTGAGGTCAAAGTAGCAATCTCCAACTCTCTCGGGTTCGGTGGGACCAATGCCTCGATCCTGTTGCGCAAGGTGTAAAACGATGCGACTGGTTATTGGTAGTGATCATGGAGGCCTGGAATTGAAAAGTGCTGTCAGCCAGAGCCTTGGAGATCGAGGCCTGGAAGTGGTTGATCTCGGAACCGACAACGGCGAGTCGGTCGACTACCCGGATTTTGCGGTCAAGGTTGCCCAGGAGGTTGCCCGTGGCGAGGCGGACTGCGGCGTTCTGGTGTGTGGCACCGGGATAGGCATGTCGATTGTCGCCAACAAGTTCCCGGGGGTCAGGGCAGCCCTTGCCACCGATGAATTCATGGCACGCATGGCCAGAGAGCACAACAACGCCAATATCCTGGTTCTGGGTGGCCGGGTTCTCAGTGCCGACCTGGCCTGCCGGATGGTTGAAGCTTGGCTGGACGCGACTTATGAGGGAGGGCGACATCAACGCCGCCTCGATAAGATTGCTGCTGTCGAGGAGGATGTCAGGGCGGGCAGGATTTGAAACGAAGACCGATGCGGGCAGGCCCAAAGCCTGCCCGTTTTGCTGGAATACTTACACAGACTAAGCGGAGGATTACAGGACGATGAAGCAGACGCTGGCCCAATTCGACCCGGAGATCACTTCGGCAATTGGTCGTGAGACCGAACGCCAGGAATACAGCCTTGAATTTATCGCTTCGGAAAACTTTGTGAGCGAGCGGGTTCTGGAGGCCCAGGGCTCGGTGCTGACCAACAAGTATGCCGAAGGCTATCCTGGCAAGCGCTACTATGGCGGTTGCGAGTTTGTCGATGTTGCCGAGCAGTTGGCGATTGACCGGGCCAAAGAGCTTTTTGGTGCCGAACACGCCAATGTTCAGCCTCACTCCGGTTCCCAGGCCAATATGGCTGTCTATTTCGCTGCCTGTCAGCCCGGAGATACCATCCTCGGCATGAACCTCGCCCACGGTGGCCATCTTACCCACGGTTCGCCGGTCAACTTTTCCGGAAAACTGTTCAAGGTCGTCCCATACGGAGTGGGTAAGGAGACCGGCACAATCGATTATGATGAGGTCGAGCAGTTGGCGAAGGAACACCGGCCGAAAATGATTGTGGTCGGCGCCAGCGCCTACCCCCGCACCCTCGATTTTGAGGCATTCAGGAGGATTGCCGATCAGGTCGGCGCGCCGGTCATGGTCGACATGGCGCACATTGCCGGTCTGGTTGCTGCCGGTGCACACCCTTCGCCGGTCCCATACGCCGAATATGTCACTACCACGACCCACAAGACCCTGCGTGGGCCGCGCGGTGGGATGATCCTCTGTCGCGAGGAACTGGCCAAGACCCTTAACAGCAATATTTTCCCTGGTATCCAGGGGGGACCGCTGATGCATGTCATCGCCGCCAAGGCAGTTGCTTTCAAGGAAGCGCTGGCTCCGGAGTTCAAGGAGTATGCCTGCCAGGTGGTCAACAATGCTCAGGCTCTAGCCGCCTCTTTGGTCGAGCGCGGTTATAACCTGGTCTCTGGTGGAACCGATAATCACCTGATGCTGGTCGATTTCAGCGGGACCGAACTGACTGGCAAGGTAGCCGAGGAGACTCTGGAAAAGGCCGGCATCACCGTCAACAAGAACGCGGTCCCCTTTGACACCCGTTCGCCGTTTGTGACCAGTGGCATTCGCATCGGCACGCCGGCCACCACCACCCGCGGCCTCAAGGAGGCCGACATGCAGCAGGTCGGTGCCTGGATCGACCGGGCTCTGCAGAACATCGGCAACGAAGCCGAACTGGCAGTCATTCGCAACGAAATTCGTGAATTCTGCCAGAAATTCCCCCTCTATGCCCATCGGCTGGTCGCCTGATGCAGCGACCCTCCTGGGACGAGTACTTCATGGATATCACCCGCCTGGTGGCGCGGCGCTCAACCTGCCTGCGCCGCCAGGTTGGGGCCGTGTTGGTCAAGGAGAAGAACATTCTGGCCACCGGCTATAACGGGACCCCCTCGGGAATCTCGCACTGTGATGTCACCGGCTGTTTGCGTGACCAGCTGAAAGTCCCTTCCGGGGAGCGTCACGAACTCTGTCGCGGCCTTCATGCCGAGCAGAACGCCATCATTCAGGCCGCCC
>PKTY01000151.1 GCA_002869725.1 Desulfuromonas sp.
GAAAACAGTTATCTTCCGGACGTCTTGGCAACGGCGCGGATGTTCCCTCAATACCTTAAGTTCGGACGTGGAGTAGAAAATTTCCTGGCCTTCGGGGTTTTCAGAGAGGGAGAGAGTAACTGGCTACAGGGTGGAACTGTCTCTAACGGTATATTTAGCCCTCTCGATCTTAGCCAGATTGAAGAAGATGTTCATTACAGTCGATACTCTTCGGACTCATCGGGTCCTCCAGACAGGTCACGAACGACTCCAGAACCTCATAAACCCCAAGCATACTCGTGGCTTAAAGCACCAAGGTATAACAAGCAGCCTTTTGAGGTTGGACCACTTGCGCGTTTAATTGTTGCCGACCAGACTGGAAACCGGAGCGTAAGCGATCAACTGAATGCCATTCTTAAGGAAGTCAAAGCTGACAAAACAGCTTTGCCCAGTGTTTTTGGCCGCCATGCGACTCGTGCTGTTGAGGCTCTTCTTGTCGCTGACCGGATGGAAACGTGGTTGAACAACCTCGCCCCTGGCTCTTCCAGTGTTGCGCCCTATACGCCCCGCCCAGAAGCAAGCGGGATCGGTCTTACAGAAGCGCCACGTGGAGCCCTCGGCCACTGGATCGAGATCAAGCAAGGGATAATCGCTCATTATCAATGCCTGGTGCCAAGTACTTGGAACTTCTCGCCTCGAGATAGAAACAACATACCTGGGCCGGTTGAAGCGGCCCTAGAGGGAGAGAAGGTTGATTCGGCCGGGCCTTCCTTAGAGCTTGCTCGGGTTGTTCGTTCTTTCGACCCCTGTATTGCATGCGCGGTGCATTAAATCACTCAGCTTAGGGAACATTTATGAAAATTGATCGTCGAACTTTTCTAAAAGATGCCGGGCTTTTGATTGCCGGGATGGGGCTTGCTCCGGTTCTTAAGCCAGGTTTTGCAGAAGCCCTGGAAAGCCTAGCTACAGGGCGTGCTCCAATTCTCTGGCTTCAGGGGCAGTCCTGTTCAGGTTGCTCCGTCAGTCTGATCAACTCAGAGAGCCCGGGCCCTGCTGACCTGATTACGCGCTATCTGTCCCTTTACTTTCATCAGACTCTATCGGCAGCCACTGGTGATGTCGCAATGAACGTCATGGCAGAGGCTATCGAACAGGGGGACTATATTTTGGTCGTTGAAGGGGCCGTGCCGGTTGGGATGCCTGAAGCGTGCATGATAGGCGAGGAGAATTTTACCGATCTGCTTCTTAACGCAGCAGGTAAAGCAAGGGCGGTTGTTGCAGTCGGGACTTGCGCTTCCTTTGGAGGTGTTCCTGCCGCACCACCTAATCCTACCGGCTCTCTCTCCGTAGTCGACTTTTTAACAGAAGAAAAGCTCTCAATTCCTCTTGTCAACCTGCCAGGTTGCCCTGCACATCCAGGGTGGATCGTTGGCAACTTGGTTTACCTCTTAAAGGTCGGGATTCCTGAGGTCGACAAACATTTAAGACCTCTTAGCACCTATGGAAAACTTCTTCACGATCAATGTCAGAATTTTGCTCAATACCAGAAAATGAACTTTGTTACGACACTGGGAGAAGAGGGGTGTCTCTTTAAGTTGGGTTGCCAAGGTGTTGTGACCCACGCGGATTGCCCAATGCGTGGCTGGAACGGTGGGATCAACTGGTGTGTCAAGGCAAATGCCCCCTGCGTGGGTTGTGCGCGTCCTGAGTTTGCCAGAGATCAGAAATTTGCATTTTATCGCCTTAACGAGCAGCAGGGCGCTGAGAAGGAAGGCTGATCCATGCAAGAAGGAATTCAATTTAAAGTTACAAAGTTCTTGGTGATCGTCCTGCTAGTAGCGTTCACGATTACTACGTTTGTTTCAACGTTAAAGACAACTAGCTTGCTTAATGACGCATCTCGGATGTCTGAGAAGGCGCTTCACCTTGCGGCAGAAGAGCAGGCCCATAATGTGTTCAGTAGCCTTGAAATCGGTACGGCAGGCTCTCTTGAGCGTGGGGAAATGGAAGTTTTTAAGGCTTTACTACAAGATCTCGGCCAGATTGAAGGCGTCGAGGAGATTGGACTTTCTGACCCTTCAGGAAAAATCGTCTATTCGAGTCAAGAGAAAGCTCTCCAAACTCAACTCCTAGAAGAAGATTATGCTGCTGCGATTAAAAAGGGGGGGGACATTTTCAAAAGTGAGAGAAACTCCTCACTTTACCTTTATCGCCCCCACTTCATGACAACGGATTGTCTTCGGTGTCATTTCAAGGCGAGGATTGGTGACCTTGCCGGAGTTATTTATGTTCAATACAGTCTTGAGAAATTAATTCAAGCGATTGATGATATGGCCGAATTTACCGATGAGGCGACTTTGCAGGCTATGCTTGTCGGTGGAATTGTCGGATTTGTTGGTCTGTTTGTCTCTTCAATTGGAATATTTTTTATGCTCGGACTAGTTGTTCGTAAACCAATTGTCGAATTAAGTGAGCGCATGAGTGCGTTAGCAGAGGGTGATGCTGACTTAACAACACAACTTGAAACAAACAGCAAGGATGAACTTGGCGCTTTAGCAGAGAACTTCAACCGGTTTGTTGGCAACTTGCGAGAACTTGTGATCCGTATTCTTACTACTGTCGACAAGGTAACCATTGGCAGCAAAAATATTCTTGAAGCATCAAATACAATTCGCGCGGGAAGTACCCGACAAAACGAAATGACTCAATCTGCAGCGACCGCCTCGGAAGAAATGAAAGTCTCTGTTGGTGAAGTGGTGCGCTCGGCGCAAAAAGCTGCGGAGAATGCCCGTGTAGCTGCGGATAATGCCTTGTCAGGTGGAGAGATTGTTGAGGGTGCCATGGAGAGCATGCAGCAGGTTGCACTACATACCAACAACATCGCTGAAAAGGTGCAAGCACTCAGTTCTCATCTCCGCGGCATTGACCAAATTATGGCTCTTATTAATAACATCTCTTCGCAGACGAAGCTTATTGCTTTTAATGCATCCATTGAAGCCTCTGCTGCAGGTGAATGGGGACAAAGGTTCAGTGTCGTAGCCACGGAGGTGAGAAAGCTTTCTGAGGAGACATCCAGGGCTATCCAGGAAGTCCGTGAAACTGTCGAAGCGATTAACCTGGAAGCTGAGGAATCCTTGAATCTTATCCATTCAGGGCTAAATGAGGTTACTAAGAGTAGCCGTCTATCAACAGAGGCTGGGGACTCGTTAAGAACGATTGTTGAGCAGATTTGTGAAAATGCAGAGATGGTTAGTCAAATTGCTGCCGCAGCGACACAGCAGGACAGCGCTGTTCGAGAAATTACAAAAGGGCTCGAAACAATAGCAAATCTTAC
>PKTY01000017.1 GCA_002869725.1 Desulfuromonas sp.
ATCGCATTGAGCAGAGCCCCCATGTGCTCGAAAGTGGTTTCGATCCCCTGCCGTGGATCATCCACCGATTCAAGGTTGAACACCTTGCCTTTTTCGGCCTCGGCTTCCATGGCTTTGTGAGCCCGGTGAGCGTTCCAGATCAGCAGGCCCGCCAGCACCAATAGCAGGACCACTCCGACCCCTTTGCCGTAGAAGATGACCACGGCGAACAGAGCAGCCGCGGTCGAAGCAATGATCGCGGTCATAAACCAGCCGCCGATCACGGTCAACACCCCGGTAATCCGGTAAACAGCACTCTCCCGCCCCCAGGCTCGATCCGCGAAAGAGGAGCCCATGGCGACCATGAAGGTGACATAGGTGGTCGAAAGCGGCAGTTTGTTGGCCGTCGCATACGAGACTACGGCGCTGGCGACCATCAGATTGACCGAAGCGCGCAGCAGGTCGAAAGAGGTACGGGTTCCGGCCGGCACCGCCGGTGCTGCCGCCGGGTTCATGCGGCGATTGACCCAACGCCGCAAGCCGCGGGGGAAGACAAAACGCAAAGCATCAATGGAATTGAGCACCAGACGCACGATTGCCCGCGACAGAAAGATCGACTCGAACCGCTCTTCCCCCTCGTCCTGCTGGCTGAGTTGCAGCGAGGTGTCCGTGACCGAACGCGCCTTTTTTGACAGCCAGATCGTTAAGACCATCAAGCCCCCGGCCCCAAGAAGGATAAGGGTGTCGATCTGCACTTTCTTGCTCAGCACCCCCATGGTCACGGTCAGCGGATCGGCGCTGGCCATTGCCGCCTTGTAAGCATGAAAACCAGCCAGCGGAACACCGATGAAGTTGACCAGGTCGTTGGCCGCAAACGCCATTGCCAGAGCAAAGGTGCCGATCAGCACAATCGGCTTAAAAATGTTCATCTGCATCGACTGCATCACCTGGAGGATGATCGCCGAGAGCACAAAAATGATCGCCAGCATCAATAACCAGTTGGACTGGATCCAGGTCAGGTTCTGCTTCGACATGAAGGAAGCGCCCTTGGCACCCTTGACCAGGATGAAGTAGGTGATCGACGACATCGCCATTCCACCCCAGAGGGCGCCATAACGCTTGACCCGCTGCTGGTAATCAAAGGTAAAGAGCAAACGGGTCAGGAATTGTACCAAAGCCCCAAAAACAAATGAGACGGCCACCGAGAGGAGTATCCCCATGATAATGGTGATCGCCTTAGCCGTATTGATATATTCGACGATGGTCACCAGGCCGTCTCCGGCCTGCAGGATCTTGAGCAGAGAGACGGCCACCGCAGCACCCAACAGCTCAAACACGATGGAGACGGTAGTCGAGGTCGGCAGTCCGTAGGTATTGAACAGGTCAAGGAGAATGATGTCGGTGATCATCACCGCCAAAAAAATGGTCAAAAGTTCGGGCATGGTAAAGAACTGTGGATGGAATATCCCTTTCCTGGCCACCTCCATCATGCCGCTCGAGAAAGTTACCCCGGCCAGAATACCCAGGCTGGCAATGATCATGATGGTGTTACGCGATGCGACCCGCGAACCGAACGACGAGGTCAGAAAGTTGACCGCGTCGTTACTGACACCGACGATAATATCGAACGCCGCAATGATCACGAGAAGGCCAACCCCGACCAGCAATAAGTCCATGCTCATAATGCGTTATATCCTTTCCGGCTGTGGCACTCGGCCAACGAACTGCCGTGGTTGAGGACAATTTACATCTTAATAAAAAAGGAGTCACGCAAAACACGTAACTCCCCGATTTCATTATGGCGCGCGGTACAGGATTCGAACCTGTGACCTTTGGCTCCGGAGGCCAACGCTCTATCCAGCTGAGCTAACCGCGCACAGGCCTGCTTTTATAAAGTATCTCCCCACTGATTGCAACTGCAAACAGCTCTGGACTTGCATAGGGCATCCCAGTAAAGCAGCTGAAAAAGTGGATCAATTTTTTGATGGCAACAGCAAGCGTATTGCCTGTTTATGGATATCCTTGCTAGAATTGCCACATGAAGCTTTTGCTGATCATTGCACTGGCCCTCTTAGGGGGGCTTTTTACATGCCTGCCGCTAGGCGCCGGGACTGTCCCACATGATTCAAAAGCTCGTGGCACCGTCCAGGTTGTTTCAGTTCAGGCCAGCTATGTGATCGAACCTCTCGCCTCCAACGTGTTCGCGGCCATTGCCAAGCCCGGCGGGAAGGCATCCACCAACGCTCTGTTTGTGATCGGCCGCGAGTATGTAGTCGCCGCCGGGGCGCACATGACCCGGGAAGCGATTACCGACCTCTACACCGCCATCGCCGCGCGAACCTCCAAGCCGGTCAAATACTTCATCCTTGCCCACCATCACAGCGGCTACACCAATATTGATTTCGATTTCCCCGCCGGGCAGGACGTGCTGATGACCTGGCAGACCTGGCGCAACCTCGACTCGGAGGTCCGTGACCCGGCTTTTCCGCACATCTTCTTCAATGATGGGCTGACCCTCAAGCCAGGGGGAGTCACCATCATCCTCACCAATATCGGCAAAGGGCATACCGATGGCGACCTGGTGCTGTTCATCCCTGAAGCCGACGTGGTGTTCGCCAGCGACCTGCTTTATGTCAATAGCGTTGGCTACATGGGGAGCGGACATATGACCGAGTGGCTGATGGCCCTCGATTTCGTCGAACAGCTTGGCGCCGAGCAGGTCGTACCGGGATACGGACCGGTCAGCTCAGTCGAAGATGTGTTCGAGTTCGGTCAATATTTCAGAGACTTCCTGACCGCCGTTCTGCAACATATCGAGCGGGGCGACAGCCTGGAGAAAACCATCGAGGAATTCGACCTCCCCCAGCACCGCGACAAAGACGGTTACCAGCAGATGATCAAGCTCAACCTGCAGAGGGCCTACCAGGATCTCAAGGATGATTTCGGGCGCTAGCCCCCCTCTTCTTCCTCATAGGTCTTGCGCACCAACAAGAACACCACACCGAGCAGAACCAGCAGGGCAATCACCACACTCCCCCACAACTTGCTTTGCCTCAGAGTGGTTTCGATCTCCCTGATTTCCCCTTCCATCTTGGCCAACTCAGCCTGCACTCCACCGGTCTCCTGCCGGACCTTACGCACATCGACACTGTGAAAGACCCTATGGAAACGGTTGCGCAGGTCGAAGAGTGCACCGGACATCAACTCGGTGCTGAAGCCTAACTTGTGAATGCGTTGCAGTTCACCATCGATGCTGGCCAGCCTGGCATCGGTCTCTTTGAGAGCCAGCTTGATTTCGGCGGCCCGGCCATACTCATGGCAACGCGAACA